>NZ_QEHP01000048.1:0-21083 GCF_003094695.1 Chryseobacterium sp. HMWF035
ATTTATAATTGAATCTGTTTCTTTCCTTAAAGAGATATAAACAGTACTATCTAAAACCACTTTATTTTTTTCTTTATAAGATCTATGATCTTGCCCAAAAATTATTTCTACACAAGATAATAGAAACAGTAATAAAAAGATTGTTTTCATAACTTCTAAATTTTAAATTATAAAACAAATTTTCAAAATCCAGAAATACAAAGAAATTACCTATTTGTGTGATTTTTTTCAAAGTAAATTTTAATCTATAAATTATAAATAATGAATCCCCTGCAAAATTACAGAGGATTCCAGTTTATCATTTTCAAACAGCTAACAGAAAATTCTAAACTATTTCTGACATATTAATGATATTATGTAAATTTTGTTTTTTTAAAGAAAATATGAAAACATTATCCGAAAAAACGGAAAAAAATTTAGAATGAGTTTTCATGATTATTGGCGCATACAAATTTTCAAATTTTATTAATATAAAAAAATCCCCCTTTTGTGGTATTTTAAAGAAACTTTAACTATTTTAGTTACAAATCTTTTATATGGATAATTCGGAAAAAAAACATCCTTTGGTTGAAGTCTGGAATTCCTATTCAGGCGTAGGAAGACAGGAGAAACACATTTCCAATATCCCTCCGATTGAGCGTATCATTGGTGAAATGTTTGCGATAGGAGAATTTTATTATTACGTATTAAATCTTACCAACAGTGTAATTTCTAACCATCATCCTGATATTTTAAAAATTCATGGGTTACAAGAATATCCGCAGAATCTAAAAGATGTGATTGATCTGGTTCATCCCGATGATATAGAATTCATTACCAAAGCCGAACAGAAAGTGGTAGAAATTTTAATGAATATCGGTAAAGAACATCAGCTTTTTCTTAAACCCAGTTACTGTTTCCGAATGAAAACCGCTTCAGGAAATTACGAGCTTTTTCATCATCAGGCGGTTCTTACGTGGGAAGATGAGGATAAAAACCTGGTACAGTCCATTAATATTCATACCAATATCCATCATATTACAAAGCAGAATCCGTATACGGTTCTCATGACAGGAATCGGCCATCGGAAAGATTTTATTCAGATTAAAATTGAAAATCCGGTTCTACAATTCGGCTCGGAAATTAATTTAACCAAAAGAGAAACTGAAATTCTTTCGCTTATTGCCAAAGGATATTCTGGTCCGGAAATTTCAAAAATGCTGATTTTATCAGAACATACAGTTCGTACTCACAGAAAGAATATTTTAGCCAAAACAAGCTCCAGAAACAGCAAAGAACTGTTGAAAAAAGCGTTTGAATGGGGATTGATATAAAATGTCAAATGTGAATAGTGAATAGTTAATTGTGAATAATCAATTTATTAGCAAGAGTTTTCCTGATAAATCTCACTCTGCAATTGCGGCGCAAAACTTGTAACTTTAGCCTTCGATGGAGAAAACAATTTTACAGCCACGCTTTAAAGATTCGCAGCATTTTAAAGATTTCTGGACAAAAGGCAACGGAAAGCAACTTCTTGATTTTTCAGGAGCAGAGGTCGGTTTTAAAGATTTCGAAAAGTTTTCATCTTATTTTTATGATGTGGATGAAGTCGGTGATCAGGTTGTAAAAGATGTTTATCTCACTCAAAAATTTCATGAAGCTTCGAGAGAAATTGAAGGCTACATCCGAAATGGCGTTTCTGAGAATGATGATGTTCCGGAAAGTGTAAAACAGCTTTTCCTGCAGACTCAGAAAATTCCTGACTGGCTGGATTATGATCTGATTAAAAGCGGTGCAGAACTCTGCATGAGAAGCAATGTAGATTCTCTGATCTCTCTTCGCGATTACTGCCTGATCGGAGGTTATGATTATGCTTACCTCAACAAACCCCTTATTGCAACGGAAGCTTTAAAGAAAGGCGCTGTAAAAAGACTTTCTGAAACGCTTGATTTCTGGGTAAATGTTACCCGATATGATGCTTTGGAAGTTCATAAAAAAGGATATGAGTTTGCCATAAAAACCCGACTGATTCATTCTTATGCAAGAGTTTCCATTAAAAAATATTATAAAGAATGGGACACGGAAAACTGGGGAGAACCCATTAATTCGTGGGATATGATGGCAACGTATATTGGTTTCAGTCTCGTTTTTATGCACAGTCTGCACAAACTGGGAAACACGTTCTCTGAAGAGGAAGAAAAAGGGCTTTTCCACCTTTGGAAATATGTAGGTTATCTTCTGGGAATTCCTGAGGATCTTTTACCGAATGATAAAGTACAGGCAACACAATATTTTTATCTGTGGACTTCGGTTCAGCCTTCTGCGGATGAAGATTCTGTTTTGCTGGCTCATTCTCTTCTGAACGAATCGCTGGAAAACCCGATCCTGAAATACAGTTTCCAGAGAAAAAATCTCCGTTATCTCCACATCTGCTGTACATGGTTTTTGCTGGATGATGAAGTGTGCAAAAGACTGAAGATTCCGGAAGTTTCCAACAGAAAGGCTTTTCCGGTGACGAAAAGAATGATTACCAAAATTGTTGACCGACTCGTAAGCCGTAAAGCCAGAATAAAAAAGGGAAATAAAGATCAGACGAAAGTCTTGAGCGATTATCTCAGCATCACCCAAAATTCTAATTTCCATTAAAAATCTACTGCAAAGACTGCAATTTATTTGATGGCTTCTACCCTAGCCGCGATTGCAGCGGAAATCCTTTTTTGAAAAAAAAGATTGCAGCGGAAAGCGCGAAAAAGCTCCTGAAAAAGGATAAAACAAAAGTTTTAAAGATTCCGTTTTTCTTTTTGATACGCATCTGAATTTTATGTTTTTTTAACTATAAAAACAACTTTTAGTGGTATAAAAGATTAGTTTTTGAGCGTAAATTTTTGTATTTTTGATAAATTATTTAAACATCAGATGAGTAACATAGACGATAAGAAAAAAGCACTGGCTCTGGTGCTGGACAAACTAGATAAAACATACGGAAAAGGAACTGTGATGACGTTGGGAGACAGTTCTGTAGACAACACGATTGAGGTGATTCCTTCAGGTTCTTTAGGATTGGACATCGCTCTTGGAGTGGGTGGTTATCCGAGAGGAAGAATCATTGAGATCTACGGTCCCGAATCTTCCGGTAAAACAACTTTAACGCTTCACGCGATTGCAGAAGCTCAGAAAGCCGGAGGTATTGCTGCATTTATTGATGCTGAGCACGCTTTCGACAGAGGTTATGCAGGAAAATTAGGAATTGATCTTGAAAACCTTATTATTTCTCAGCCAGACAACGGAGAACAGGCATTGGAAATTGCTGATAACCTGATCCGTTCGGGAGCGATTGACATTGTGGTGATCGACTCGGTTGCCGCGCTTACGCCAAAAGCGGAGATCGAAGGAGAAATGGGAGATTCTAAAATGGGTCTTCACGCAAGATTGATGTCTCAGGCTTTAAGAAAATTAACAGCAACCATTTCAAGAACAAAATGTACGGTTATTTTCATCAACCAGTTGAGAGAGAAAATCGGAGTAATGTTCGGAAATCCTGAAACGACAACGGGGGGTAATGCTCTGAAATTCTATGCTTCGGTAAGAGTTGACATCAGAAAGGCAAGTGCGCCAATCAAGCAGGGAGATGAAGCGATCGGAAGCCGTGTGAAAGTGAAAATTGTTAAGAATAAAGTTGCCCCGCCTTTCAAACAGGCAGAATTCGACATCATGTACGGTGAAGGGGTTTCTAAAACAGGAGAAATTCTGGATCAGGCTGTAGAACAGGGAATTGTAAAGAAAAGCGGTTCATGGTTCAGCTACGAAGAAACGAAGCTTGGACAAGGTCGTGATGCAGTAAAAGATGTTTTAAAAGACAATCCTGAACTTGCGGAAGAACTGGAAAACAAAATTAAAGAGGAACTTAAGAATAAATAAGTTTTTTGATAACGCGATAAAAAACCTCGGCGGAGCTTTCAGCTCCGCCGAGGTTTTGTTTATACACTAAGGCTTTTCATCGGTTAATTCAAATCCCCAGTCTTTTCCTTTCTGGGTTGCAGGAATTCCTTTCGTCATCCAGACCGGCGCTTTTGCATCTTTAAGATAATAATCGAAAAACTGCTGTTCGCGGATCTGAATATCTTTTCGGTTCTGGCGTTTTATCAGATTATGGTCGTCACCATTATAATTTAACAGCCAAGCCGGTTTTCCTAAGCGGCGCAGTGCGGTAAACATTTCAATTCCCTGATACCACGGAACAGCTCCATCTCTGTCGTTACTCATAATCACCACCGGAGTTTTCACTTGATCGATGGCAAAAAGCGGTGAATTTTTAATATACAGTTCTGGCGCTTCCCAGAGGTTTTTCCCTAATCTGCTTTGCGATTTTTCGTACTGAAACTGTCGGTTCATTCCTGAAGACCATCTTATTCCGCCATACGCAGAAGTCATGTTTACGACAGGAGCACCACTCCATGCTGCCGCATACATATCTGTGTGTGCGATGAGATAAGCAACCTGATAACCGCCCCAGCTTTGTCCCTGAATTCCTATTTTTGAGCCATTCACCCATGAATTTTCTTTCAGTTTTTCAACACCGGAATTGATATATTCCATTGCAGATTCTCCCGGAAAACCATCGACATATGAAATATCAGGCGTGAAAACTAGATATCCGTTGCTTACAAAATAGGAGATATTTAATCTTGAAGGAGTCGGAGACGGTGCTACGTAACGGTTCAGATTATCCGATAGTTTTTCGTAGAAATAAACAATCATCGGATATTTTTTGTTAGGATCAAAATTTTCAGGTTTATAGAGAACGCCTGTCGACGAATTTCCTTTCGGAGTCTTCCAATTGACCAATTCACTCGTTCCCCAATTGTAAAGACTTTGCTGAGGATTGGTGCTGCTTAATTTTTCCTGATTTTTAAAATCGGAAGTGGTGAAAATATTCGGAGAATCGGTATAGGATTCTTTTACTAAAATATAATCTTCTGCATTTTTTGCTTTCTGAAGACTGCGGTATCCCCAAACATTTTCCATCTGAATTTTTACAGGATCAGAACCGGACTGAATAGTCGTTTTAAAAATCCCGTTGGCTTTGGAAATATTATCAAATGCTGACAAATAAATCAATTTTTTTCGGTTTACACTTTTAATGTCTTTGTCTAAATCGTACGTATCAAAAGTAATCTTGTTTTTGCGCCCGAATCCGTTGGTGATGTTTCTGGGCTTTTTAGAGCCGTCCGGAAAAAATTCCCAAAGATCGTATCGGTCTTTGATGATAACGGATTCATCATTATCTGTCCATGATGCAATTCCGTATACGTTTGGAAAATCCGGCATGTCGAACTCCTCATCTACAAAAGAAACGGACAAATCTTTATTGAGCGGTACTGTCTGTTTTGTTTTTACATTATAACTCAGCCATTGTCCTTTTTCCCTGTCGAAAATCACGACAAATTTCCCCAAAGGAGAAACGGCAACAGAGCCATTCAGGTTTCTGATAATTTCTGTTCTTACGCCTGTTTTATTGTCGATAATAAAATAGGTCTTCTTTGAAGAACCTTCCCATTGTGAAGAGATGCGGTTATTTACACTGGTAATTCCCAATACAAACTCTGCATTTCCTTCGTTCACCAATCGCAAAGTGTCGAGATCTTCTCCGTCGATATTGGTGAAAAGTTCAGGTTTGTCGGTCTGCATTACGGCAGCATAAGATTTTTTAAGATCATTTCTCAATTCTTTCAACTGAACCGTTTGTAAATAATCATCCTTATAATTCCAGATATCGACCACAGCATGATCGTTTGCAATTAATGTGGTATCTTTTGCAACAGGTTTCGGAGCTACCCCGAAATACAACTGTTTTCCGTTTTTGCTGAATATAGGCAAACGGTTTTCAGAAACTACCCAGTTTCTCTTCATCTGAGAATGATCGTTGGTTACCGTTTTATTTTTATTTCCTTTAAAATTAAAAAAATATAATTGATAAAGTTTTACGAGATCATTCTGTGCAGAAGAGGTTCCAACAAAAGCTAACTGATTGCCTTCTTCATCAAATGCAAGCTGTGAGAAATCTCCCTCCATTTCTGAGACTTTATTGACGTTTCCGGTTTTAAGATCAACAACCTGAACTGTCTGAAGCGTATATTTCTTAGGTTTGGATTTATCTGTTTCTTTTTTAGCCAAAGATTTATCTTCTATTGAATCTTTTTTCTCTTCCTTTCCTTTTTTAGGTTTTTCTTCCGGTTTTTTTGTAACGAAAACAAGCTGCTTCCCATTTTTGCTAAACTGATAGCGAACCACATTGTCATAGGTTGTGCTTTTTCCGCCCAAAAGATCTCTGATAACCACCTGTAATGGTTTTGCCTTTGTATCATCATCTTTGTTTTCGTCGTCATCATCTTTATCTGAAGGACTATCGGAAGATTTATCTTTCATATTTTCTAACAGATAAGCCACGAAAGAACCTCCCTTTTCCGGAATTTTGAATCCTTTTACATTAGGAATTTTCTCTGTCGTTCCTTTAGAGAAATCAAAAACAGCGAGGGTATCTTTGGTCAGTTTATTCTGTTTTAATTTCTTATCTTTTACCGCTTTTATGTCTTTGTAAAAAGGACGGATCTGGAAAACGGCAAATCTGGAATCGCTGGTAAATTCCATTTTTGTAGCTCTCGGAAATTTCTTTGTGTATTTATTTTTCACCGAATGCAAATACAGATCGGGATTTCCTTCCTGCACATCTATCGAATATCCTACCCATTTTCCGTCATTGGATATTTTTCTGGCTCCGATATTCTGCCAATTATCGTAAACCGAATGATCCAATGGTTTTTTCTGCCCATAGACATACGAAGCCATGAGAAGCAGAAGCAAAACTGCACTTTTCAAATTCATTATTAAATATTTTAAGAACTAAAAATAAGGCTTTTTGCTGATAACTCTTCATTGCAGAGATGTTTTCAGGATAAACTATTTAACCACAAAATGGCAAAAGATTCTATCTGTTCTGCTTAAAAGTCTAAATATTCCAATAAATGCTTTACAATTGTCTTTATGATTTTTGTAGTTGAATTTAAATTCACTTAAAAGAAATTCTGAAAAAAATGTCAAAATGTCACTTTCCTGGAAACGGTATTTTTTTTGAGAAAGTATAGAAAATTAAAAAACCAAAATTATTATGACTAAAGGAAATATTAATGTATCTGTGGAAAATATTTTCCCGCTTATTAAAAAATTTCTTTACAGTGACCACGAAATATTCTTAAGAGAGTTAATTTCCAACGCAACGGATGCTACCTTGAAGCTAAAACATTTAACAGGCATTGGTGAAGCAAAAGTGGAATATGGAAATCCGAAGATTGAAGTAAAAGTAGATAAAGAAAACAAAAAACTTCACATCATCGATCAGGGAATAGGGATGACGGGTGAAGAAGTTGAAAAATACATCAATCAGGTTGCTTTTTCAGGTGCTGAAGAATTTCTGGAAAAATACAAAGACACCGCAAAAGATTCAGGAATTATCGGACATTTCGGACTTGGCTTTTACTCTGCCTTTATGGTTGCAGAAAAAGTAGAAATTCTTACAAAATCTTACAAAGATGAACCTGCAGTTCGTTGGATCTGCGACGGAAGCCCTGAATTTACTTTAGAGGAAACTACGGATAAAACAGACAGAGGAACTGAAATTATTCTTCACATTGCAGAAGATTCTACAGAGTTTCTGGAAGAAGGAAAAATCCGTGAACTGTTGTTGAAGTATAACAAATTTATGCCTGTTCCCATTAAATTCGGGACAAAAACACATACGCTTCCTTTACCAGAAGATGCTCCTGAAGATGCGGTTGCAGAAACGGAAGAAGTTGACAATATTATCAACAATCCGACTCCGGCATGGACTATCGCACCGAGCGAACTGACGAATGAAGATTATATGAAGTTCTACCACGAATTGTATCCGATGCAGTTTGAGGAGCCTTTGTTTAACATTCACCTTAATGTAGATTATCCGTTCAATTTAACGGGGATTTTATTTTTCCCGAAACTGAACAATAATTTAAATATTGAAAAAGATAAGATTCAGTTATATCAGAATCAGGTTTTTGTAACGGATGAAGTGAAAGGAATCGTACCGGATTTCTTAATGCTTCTGCGCGGAGTGATCGATTCTCCGGATATTCCATTGAACGTTTCCCGTTCTTATCTTCAGGCAGACGGAGCAGTGAAGAAAATTTCATCATACATCACGAAAAAAGTTGCCGACAAAATGGCATCTTTAATTAACGAAAACCGTGAAGATTACGAGAAAAAATGGAACGACATTAAAGTGGTGATCGAATACGGAATCGTTACCGAAGAAAAATTTGCAGAAAAAGCTGATAAATTCACTCTTTATCCAACCACTGACGGAAAATATTTCCTTTGGAATGAACTGGAAGAAAAGATCAAGCCTACTCAGACCGATAAAGACGGAAAACTGGTAGTTCTTTATGCTTCCAACGCAGATGAACAGCATTCTTACATCCAGTCTGCAAAAGATAAAGGATACGAAGTTCTTCTTTTAGATTCTCCGATTATTCCTCACGTTATCCAAAAACTGGAAACATCCAAAGATAAAATTTCTTTTGCAAGAGTAGATGCAGATCACATCAACAATCTGATTAAAAAAGATGAACCTGTTATTTCAAAATTAACGGAGACTGAAAAGGAATCTTTAAAGAAAAACGTTGAAGAATCTATCAATGACACGAAATTTACCGTTCAGCTTGAAGATTTAGACAGCAATGATGCGCCTTTCACCATTACTCAGCCTGAATTTATGAGAAGAATGAAAGATATGCAGGCAACCGGAGGAGGCGGAATGTTCGGAATGGGAGGATTCCCGGAAATGTATAATCTGGTGGTAAACTCCAACAGCGAACTGGCGGGTCAGATTTTAAAAACGGAAAGTACAGAAGCAAAATCAGATCTGATTAAATATGCTCTGGATCTTGCTAAACTTTCGCAGAATTTATTGAAAGGAAAAGAGCTTACGGACTTCATCCAGAGAAGTTATAAGCAACTGGAAAAGTAAATTGACTATTTTTATATGGAATCCGGCGGAGCTTTGCTCCGCCGGATTCTTTGTTTGGTTTCGGTTTCGGCGGCTTCGCCGCCGAAACCGAAACCTCTTTATTTATTGAGCATCTTATCAATAGCCGAAACAATTTTTTCAGCCTGAGTATTCATGGCTTCCAGATGATTTCCGGAATATTCCAAAAACTCTTTCGGCAAAGAAGCCTTGGTATAATTCTCAAATCCTTCCGAATAAGGAACCTCTTTATCTTCTTTACTGTGGATAAAAAGTTTGGAAAGTCCTTCCGTATCCTGTAAATCTTCTTTGGCAGAATACGGCGAAACAACGTATTGGGAAATCACTTCCTTAAGTTCTGGTTTGTAATACATTGCAATATCTGTGAAAGAAGAAAGACTTCCATCCATCACCAGTCCTGCAATTTTAGTTTTATTATTCCGGGCTAAATGGGCAGCAATCTGCGATCCCATGGAAGCTCCGTAGAGAATAATTTTTGTATCTGCAATGTCGGGTCTTTGAATCATCGCATTAAAGAAAATCTGCCCGTCTGATGCGATATTAACGTGAGTTGGTTTCCCTGTTGATTTTCCATACCCACGGAAATCTACCATGACCACCTGAAAATTATTTTCAACCAAAGGTTTCGTCATGAATAAATAGGTCGTAACATTTCCTCCTGCTCCGTGAAAGAATAAAACCGTCCCTTTTGCTTTTCCCGATTTTGGCTTTAAAATAATTCCTGTAATCGTATCGTTTTTTACAGGAAGAGAAAGATTTTCATATGTGAGGTCTTCTACAGGGCGAAATACCTTACTTGGCTGATAAAAATTATCATCCATCTGCGCTTTGGAAAAGCAAACTGTTAATAAGAAAAGTGCGGAAAGTAAAATTTTTGTTTTCATTGTTTAATTTTTATGAAGCAAAGCTAAACGTTAAACATATTTTACCCTAAAAAAACAGACTCAACCGTAATTTTAGCATCCTGAATTGTAAAATTATTTCTTTATAGCTCTTCCAGCGGGTTCCAGAACAGGTTTTTGAAATTTTTAATCCGGAAATTTTCCACAGTAATCCCTTCTGCTTCCAGTCTTTCCTGAAATTCCGGAACCGATAAAGTTCCTGAACTTGAAATTACGCGATGCGCAGGAACATCTTTAGGACAACCTCCCATTGCTTTTCCAACATGGCGGGAATGATTGGGATAGCCCACTGCTTTGGCAATTGCTCCGTAACTCGTTACTCTGCCTTTCGGAACTAACTTAGTGATTTCCCAAACCTGCTTTTTAAATATTTCGTCCATTTTTGTTTTGCATTATTTTTGAATTGACCATTGAAATTCAATCTGTAAAATATAAAGTTATGAAAAAATCGTTTTTCCGCTTTTTGAATAGAATAAATAAGGCAATTTTACCCAAATTAAGTGATAAAAACCCAAGCAAACTGACAAAAATTCAGAAAGGAATTCTTGCCTACCGTTATTTTGTACTGATAAATTCGATGGATTAGACCGAGAAAAGTTTTATTTAATTTTAGCAATTAATTTTCTGCATTTTTCATACAGAGGTTTCTCAATCAGCAGATAAATAATGATTGAACAAATCCACAACAGGACAAAATTTCTGTCGGGAAGATAAATGTAGGATTTGAGTTTCATATTGAAATAACTCAAATGGATCAGGTAAAACACAAATGAGGCATTTCCCAGAAGAATCAATAGTTTTGAAGAAAGAAACTTTGAAATCCATGTTTTTTCAGACATCAGTCCCCAAAAGAAAATAATGATCGCGACCGGAAGCAAAAATTCGTGAATCAGTCTTCCCTCCCATCGCTCTACTCCGTGAACAAAGTTATTCCGGGCAAAAAATGCAATGGCAATGATTAACAGAATAATTGAAACACCGCCCATTAAAGTAGACCGTTTTAATTTTTTTAAAAACTGAATACCTTTCTCTTTCTTCATTAAATAAGCCAGCAACATTCCGAAGAAAAACTCAGAACTTCTTCCGAAAAACGTGCTTCCTGTCATGAATTTCAGAGGATATAAAAAGCCTTCTGGATTTCCGTTATATTCACGCAGACCATAACCGATTCCCCAACCTGAAAGAAAAAATCCGGCTAAAAAAAGAATACAGTAGCTCCAGTTTTTTTTAAGCAAAAGAAATAAAAACGGAGCGAGAAGATAAAAGAAAAATTCTACCGTAAGCGACCAAGCCTGAACGATTCCTGAGACAGAGTACTTTTCAAATAAAGAGTAAAAAAGCGAATACTGTAAGAAATATGTATCTACATCTTTAGAATATTTTACATCCAGAAAAAAAGCGCTCAGCAAAATCCAGTACAGCGGAAAAATTCTGGCGATCCGCAGTAAAATGTATTTTAAATAAGATTTTTTGGACTCCAGAGGTTTTTCTTCGTAACGGTAAGCGAGTAAAAAACCGCTCAGGACAAAAAACACAGTCACTCCAATATGCCATTCGCTGATGAAACGCATGATTTCAAACGGCAGATCATTACGCCAGTATTTGCGGTTATGATATACAAATACCATAATCGCTGCAACAGCGCGCATTCCTGTTAAAGCATCGAATTTATTTTTCTGAAAAGCTTCCAATTAGAATAAATATATTTTAGTGTATCGATTTTCTGAACACGAAGTTCACAGAGCTTTTATTTTTATCTACAACTATTTTATGGTTTCACAAAGCCGCTTCGCTTATAAAAGATGAAAACATCTTAAAACACACTTTGTGGTATTAATAGAAGAGTGTTTCTGTGAATTTTAAAAATGTATTTCTAAAAAACTTTGTGAACAATGTGTTCACTTAAAAAAATAAAAGGCTTACAAAATAAGCCTTTTACGTAAATTTATATTATTCTGATTAAGAATTTTCTAAAATATAAGAGAACATTAATGGTGCACAAATCGTAGCATCACTTTCAACGATGAATTTCGGTGTTGTGATATCCAGTTTACCCCAAGTAATTTTCTCGTTCGGAACTGCTCCGGAATAAGAACCGTAAGAAGTCGTTGAATCTGAAATCTGACAGAAGTAAGACCAGAACGGAATGTCATGCATTTCCATATCCTGATACAGCATCGGAACCACACAGATCGGGAAATCTCCGGCAATACCTCCTCCAATCTGGAAGAATCCTACTCCTTTTCCTGCGGAATTTTTAGTGTACCAGTCTGCTAAATAAGCCATATACTCGATCCCTGACTTCATCGTAGAGAATTTAAGTTCTCCTTTGATGCAGTAAGATGCGAAAATATTACCCATTGTAGAATCTTCCCATCCCGGAACTACAATCGGCAAATTTTTCTCCGCCGCTGCGATCATCCATGAGTTTTCTCTCGGAATTTCATAATACTGTTCCAAAACTCCGGAAAGGATCATTTTGTACATGTATTCGTGCGGGAAATATCTTTCTCCTTTATCATCTGCATCTTTCCAGATTTCATAGATATGTTTCTGTAATCTTCTGAAAGCTTCTTCTTCAGGAATACACGTATCTGTAACCCTGTTCAGACCTCTTTCCAGAAGATCCCACTCTTCCTGTGGCGTAAGATCTCTGTAGTGAGGAACTCTTTCATAGTGAGAATGCGCTACAAGATTCATTAAATCTTCTTCAAGGTTTGCCCCTGTACAAGAAATGAAATCTACTTTATCCTGACGGATCATCTCTGCAAGAATTTTCCCCAACTCCGCAGTAGACATTGCTCCGGCAAGAGTAATCATCATTTTTCCGCCATCCTTAAGATGTGCAACATATCCCTTAGAAGCATCCACCAATGCAGCTGCGTTGAAGTGCAGGTAGTACTTTTCTATGAACTCAGTTATCGGTTTGCTCATTTTTTATAATTTTTGCAAAGATAAAACTTAAAAACGGAATGTAGCGGCTGCGCTTAAAGAAAGTATCGTTAAACCTTCTTTTTGGTCTTCTCCGAATTCTACCGACTGTCCGTTAAAGCTCATTTTGCTAAGGGTTCCTCCGGAAAGTCCGATTTTCGGACCGATTAAAAAGTTCTTGCTTACTTCATACTGATAGGCAAGATCCAGTTCCGCCCCGAATGTTGTTCCTTTTCCTTTTACCGTTCCTGTTTTTGTCGTATAGGTCATTGCTCCTAAAGCGACATCCATAAACAGTTTGTGCTTTGTTTCGTGAGCATCATTGGTTAGGGTAAGTTCAGGACCATAAAAATTAATCTGGTCTTTTGTACTTACATTTGCCGAAACAATATTTCCCATATTGTCTGCCACACTTAATCTTCCGCTTGTAGAAGCACTGTAGTTGGAATATTTGAACCCGATAAGAAGTCCTCTTTTCACTTCGTAGCGCAATGCAACGTCGAAATTAAGACCGCTTTTAATTCCTTTGATGTATTCTTTCTGATCTCTCGGAATGTTATCCGGAGTTTTTGCCAGTCTCCACGCATAACCTACCGATGGAGAAATAGAAAATTTTTGTGCAAAAGAGAATACTGAGATTGAGAATAAACCCAATGCGAATAGTTTTTTGATCATTAGTTTAAAAAATTATTTAATATTTAAGAATTGGAGATCTCTAAATTACTTTCTGAAAATTTGCCGCAATATATAAAGAAAACCACAAACCTAAAAGGTTATAAAATGAAATATCTTTCTTTTTAATTCTATGCATTGAATATTAAAAATTTGCAAAAAAAACCAATGCCACTGTACGATTACCATAATTATGAATATTTCTACAATAATTAAAAAAACAAAATAAATTATCTATCATAAAAAATTATTTAACAATTTTTCAATAAAATAATCATTATTATCAATTTTTTAACTTAATTTTGAACGGTTCAATTAACAACGAACTAAAATAATTTGATACCGTTATCCGTTACCATTTGAAATTTTGTTTAAAATTTTAAAAACTAATAAGAATGAAAAAAAACATACTTTCAGGATGTGTTGCCTTGTTTTTTTCTTTGCCGTTCTATGCGCAAGTAGGCATCAATACAAAAAATCCTGCAGCCACACTGCATATAGAACCTTCTTCTTCAGCAAGTCCTACAGGCAAAGACGGAATTATAGTACCCAAAGTACAAAATCTTCCTTCCGTAAATCCTTCAAGACTGGGACAATTTATTTTTTTAGAAAACAATGCTACACTTGCCGACGGATTTTATTACTGGGATGGCTCCAGTTGGGTTTCATTTCCCGAATCCATCGACAGAAACGCAGACAATACCATATATTCTTTTGACGGACAAGGCTATACAGGAACGGCATTATCAAGAAATATTAATTTTTCGAGGTATATAAAAGCCACTACAGACGGGTTTACATTAAACAACAATACGATTACAGTGGGAAAAGCGGGATTGTATCTTATTTCTTTTACAGGAAACAGTAAGAAACCTTCCGGAGCGGAAGAGCATGCTAATTTTACTTTTTCAGTTCTGGTAAACGGAGTTCAGGCGTCTTCTGTTCAGACTTCGATGGCTGCAGAATCCACAGCTTCCGTAAGTACTGCTTTTTCATTTTTAAGAAGATTAAATGTGGGGGATAATTTAACAGCCACCGTAACAAAGTCGAACGAAGGCCCCAATAATTATCAGGCATTCGGAATTAATAATCTGACTTTATTTTTTATACAAAACTAAGAATCATGAAAAAAACACTGCTTCAATCTCTTTTTCTTTTTGCCGGAATATTTATAAAATCGCAGATAGGAATCAATAACACCAATCCTAAAGCTAGTTTACATCTTGATGCTAAAAATAAAATACTACCTGAGTCTACAGTTGGTTTGGGAGTTCCGATAGTAGATAAGTTTCCCACGGCATCGCCTTCCTCCAACCAGGACGGAATGTTAATCTATCTTCGAAATACAACAGATTCTAATTTGGAGGGATTTTATTATTGGGATCATGCGAAAAGCAATTGGGAATATATCATGGATCTTAAAGCTGCCGGACTGGATGTTTCCAAAACTATTGCTTCCGGAAGTTCTTTTTCTCCAAATAATATAAGCGGAAACGGTGTGCAGTCCAGAACAATTCCTCTGACCACAATCAACAGTCTGGATCCTAGTTTCAGTCTTAGCAACGGAGGTCTGAAAATCGGGAAAACAGCAAGTTATTATATTTTTCTTACAGGAGGCGTTTATAAAGATGCCGTAAATAATGTGAATGAATACATCACAGAGATTTTAATTAACGGAGTTTCCAATACGCAGCTTACTTCAACCAATACAGCTCCGGGAGGAGATACCGTTGGAAGATCTTCTACTTTTTATATTGCAACCATTTTTTCTTTAAATAAGGATGATGTTTTAACTGTAAAAACAACAAGAACTACAACTGCCGCCAATACTGTAAGTGTTGATACTCCATATACTTTAACCATCATTAATTTAAACTAAGCAACACCATGAATAAGCTCTCCATATTTTTTTTCGCCCTTGCATTTTTATGTACAGGTAAAGTAACTGCTCAGATAGGAATCAATAATCCGGCTCCCAAATCCACACTGGATGTTAAGCCCGACAATCAGGCAAATCCTTCGGGTATTTCCGGTGTTATTATCCCGAGAGTAAATGCCTTAAATACAACGGATGTTAAAGAAAAAGGTCTTATGGTTTTTCTGAATTCTGCCGACACTGCCCAAAAAGGATTTTACTGGTGGAACGGAACAGAATGGAAACGATTTTTGTCTTTAAGCAGAGTTTCCAGCAACAAATCTATTTTGTATGCCACAACAAAAAACATCTTCAAAGAAGGAAATATGAACGAGTTGGGTTCTTCCAACGACAGAACTTTAGATTTTGAAGATTTCACCACCAATGATGCTTCTAATTTTGAGATCAACACTTCCGGGGAACTTGTGGTAAAAAAAGCAGGATATTACCATATACAGGCAGCTTCGTTCATCAAAAAAAACAATGGAAACGATCTTAAAAGAGAACAGCTTGATATGAAAATCTATGTAAACGGAGTAACTGCATCCGCCAATAATCCCGTAAATTTTGATCTTGAAGGAACAAAAAGTTTTCCGATTGGCTTATATTCCATTGCGATAAACGCTACTGGTGTTTTGAAACTGAATGCGAACGACCGTTTATCAATGAAAATCATCAGAACGTACAGAGACACCGATCAGACAGGGAATCTGGTGATTATTCCGGATCAGAATACGAAATCCAATGTTACTTTACGATATATGGGAAATTTTTAGAACTGAATTAATATTTAAACTTCCGATTCTCTTTTTTATCCGATAACTTCTTTTTCGTGTCTAATCTTTTTTGCTTTTGGGCTTTTGAAGGTTTTGTTGCCAAACGTTTTTTGGGTATAACCAGAGCTTTATTTACGATTTCAAGGATCTTATCCATCGCTTTATTTTTATTGGCAAGCTGCGTTCTGCTTTCTGAAACAGTTAAAAATAAAAATCCTTCTGCGTTAATTCTGTTCTTCAGTTTTTCCTGAATAAGATTTTTCTGAAATTCATTGAAAAATCCGGATTCCTGAACATTCCAAAGAACCGTTACAGAAGTTTCCACCTTATTCACATTCTGTCCTCCTGCTCCGCTGCTGCGGGAAGTTTTAAAGCTTAGTTCTTTGGTAAAATCTTTCATTTAAAATTTTAATTTTGAATGTTCTTTTATATAATTGAGCTCTCCGTCCACAAAAGACAAATCTTTTCTTAAATTATTCACCGTATCTTTTTTAATAATTAAAAAACTCCTTTTATTGGAGTCTATAATTATTGAATCTCCACGTTCCACATCATGCACACAAGCCCAAGAATATATTTCACAATTTCTGCCATTAATTGCATAGGGAAAGGTATTTTTCCTGAAAGGATTAAAATAATGTGCTGTACTTTTAAAACTTTTCAGATAAATGATATTAAAACAATGATTACCGGAATCGCTTATATCATCAATTATTCCTTTTATAACAATATTATTTTGGAATAAAGGCTCTTCATACTGATCCTGTTTTTCAGCTTCTCTCATACTCCATTGAAAATAAAGCATCGAGCCGGTAAGAAAAATGACAAAAATAACTGCAATTTTTATCAGTTGTCTTTTCATAAAATCAATTTTAAAAGTTCTTTTCTCGATATTTTTCCATTGGGCGTTCTCGGAATTTTTTCAACAAAAATAATTTCTTTCGGTTTGTGAAAACTTTTTTCAAACTGAATTTCTCTTATTTTTTTAATTAAATCGTCCGATTTTTCGCCTTCAATTACTGCAATTAATTTCTGTCCCAGACTTACATCATCAATTCCTAAGAAAACCACTTCATTCGGAATTTCTTTTTTTACCAACGCTTCCAACTGTTCAGGGAAAATTTTTGCGCCGCCTGAATTTATCACATTGTCAATTCTCCCAAGAAATTTAAACTGTTTTTTATTTTTAATTTCAACTAAATCATTCGTTTGAAGGATGTCTGGATTTAATTTTGGAGCATAAATTCTCAGACAGTTTCTTTCGTCTAAAGATATTTCTACATTTTCAAAAACCGTAAAATATTCTTCCGGCTCTGGTAAAATTTGTTTCAAACCAATATGCGAAAGGGTTTCAGACATTCCGTAAGTTTCGAAAATAAAGTTTTCAGAGTCTGAAGTTTTCAGAGCTTCCTGCATTTTATTTTTCAGATCTTCAGAAACGGCAGCTCCGCCAATGATGAGATTTTTAATCAGGTACAGTTTATCTAAAGAATTTTCCACCTGAAGCGGAGTCATGGCACAGAAATCGATTTTCCGGTCTAACGTTTCTACAGGTTTTACAGAAGGATCAGCAACAATTAATTTTAATTTCCTCATCATCGAACGAACGACCATCATTTTCCCTGAAATATATTCTACAGGAAGACAGATTAACGCCGTATCTCCTTCTTGTAATCCCAAAAAATTGCAGGTCATCTCTGCGGAATTCATCATTCTGCTTTTTTCAATATCAAAAACTTTTGGAGTTCCTGTAGAACCGGAAGTCTGTACTTTTACCGTATCAGAATCCGAAAACCATTCGTTCAGAAAATTCTTCACCCTGATTTCGAATTCCGTTTTAAAGGATAATTGATTAATATTGAGATTCTTGAAGTCTATCAGCATAATTTCCGTGAATAAAATATACAGTAAATTTAAAAAAAAGTTTAAAATTTTCTTGTATGTAATAAAAAAAGCTGTAAATTTGCACCACTAAAACAAACAGAGACTCATGGTGTAGCGGTAACACTACTGATTTTGGTTCAGTCATCTGGGGTTCGAATCCCTGTGAGTCTACACAACAACACGAATAACTCATTGATAATCAATGAGTTATTCGTTTTTCAAAACGCTTTGTCCCGAAAATGTTCCTAAAAATTAAAAATCAGATAAAAAAAGGCTTAAAAAAAATCACCTCACCAGCTTTAATTCTGATGAGGTGAAAATTTCTGATCGTAAATTTTACTGTAGAATTTTTAATTTATATTGTAGTGAAGGAAAATCTATAGAAGTCCATCTATTATTAATAGCCTGATCTTGCTTTATTAGTCCTATCGTTTCTTCACTACAGTTTAAATCAATAGTTTTCCTCCCTAAAATACTACCCCTATCCCGAATATAAAAAACAACAAAAAATCCATTTTCAGGATATTTTATAGCTTTCGGTAGTACAATTTCAAAAGTTCCCGTTTCTACATCATTTACATTCTTTTCAATCTTCAAAAGTGGCGCATCATCTTTCGGCACTCCATTTTCATTCTCATAAAAAAATATTTCTAATATGCCCCCTTTTATCAATACTTTTTTGGGGAAAATACTAATTGACTTTACATAAGATTTTTTATCTAATTTATTGGGAATGAAGATAGCATCTTTTACATTGGAAATAATAGAATAAACAAATCTCGCCTTCTTTCTGTTTTTTACAGATATTTCTTTTTTATTGTTGACATTTACAATATTAACAGGTTCAATTTCTTTCGTCTTATCAAACAAAATCAAACTGTCATTTTCCAAAGTAAAATCATATATTTTATTTTGATACAATATCCTGTCATTTGAGGTATAATTGTAATTAACAACATTTTTCTTATGAATCAAAATCTTTTGTGTTGAATTAACAACAAAGACAGAATCAATCTGCTTACCGTCTGAAAATCTTATAATTTTTTGCGCATTACAAAAAAAGGAAATAATGAAAAAGGAAAAGAGCAATGCTCTTTTCCATATAAATAAAATTACCATATCCAAAGATTATGGCATCCCACAATGTGCGGCATAAATTGGCTCTGATTCAGATGTAGATACACCAACCCAAAATATATTATACTCTACAATCCATGTTTTTATAAATCTTGGACTACCGTCGGGGAAGGGGGTTGTTTGAACACAACTTGCTACTCCTACGATTTCACTTCCCCAAAATCTTCTTTCGGTTTCAGAAGATGAACCGTCTCTGCTTGTTGCAGATGCTAATGTAAATACAGATGCTAATCCTAAAGCACCAATTAAAAGTTTCTTTTTCATAATTATTTGTTTTTTTATGAAATTTCCCTACTTATTTTGTCTTTCACCTCAACTGTTGAGGTTTAAAACTTCCCTTATGGGGATTTCTTCCCTTTCAGGTAGGCAGGTTTTCGGTTCGTCCTGCCCGTTTTTTTTGTAATACTTTTTGCCTGTTCGGTTTTTTAAAATTTTCTGTGCTATCTTTTTAATACGCAAAATAAAAACGGAACATCCTTAAAAATATTTCGTTCGTTCCGTTACTTTGTTTAAATCTTTGAAATAAAAGAAGGTGCGGAACTATGTTTATCGTTCTGGAGGCACTGTCATACCCTGTATACAAATAAACAAGCCCGCACCAAAATGGGTGCGAGCATTGCCTATCTCTTGTATACATGAAAATTGACAGTTTTACCAGAACAAGAAATAGCAAAATGCTATATTATTTAAAACAGAATTACTCTGTTATTTTTTCTAAAGCAATAATACACAAATATTTTAATACTTCAAAAATAAATCTAAACGTAATGAGTTTTACTGATCTGTTATACTGGAATTTCAACGCTGTTACAATGAAATTTCACTGCTGTAATACCGTAATTCAACACTGTAATGCAGAAATAATGAATGTGAAATAATGACAAATGAAAATCTTTTGATCCAAACCACCAGCAAAACAGTGAAAAACAGAAATAAAAAAATGAAATCTCAGACCGTTTTTAATAATTCCCGTCATTTTTGGGGAACATCATGGTATTTTTTTACTGTTTTTATCGGATAAATATCGGTTTACTATCCATTTTTATCGGTTTTTCAGGTATATAACAGGAATAAAATGGTAATAAATGGTAGTTAAAAAGTGTATATTACGGCTCGCTATCTGTCTGCATTCCCTTTATTCATAGGCTTTTGATAAATATTTTAAATAATTTCAAAATTCAGACCGCCCCCTATGCTTAAAAACGCTTTTAAAGCCTCTTTTTTGGGTAACTCTTATTAACCTGTGCAATTTACGTCATTACTCCTTACAATCTCTTTAATCAGTCTCTTTGCCCTTACTGTGGTGAATTCTGTTTCCCGAGATATTCCCTCACTTTCAATCACTACTTTTGTTATCCGTCTTATCCAGTCGGAAGAGGCTTTAATTTCCGATTGTCTGAGGCGGTCGGCATAAAGTATTCTTTCGGGACTTCGGTAAACAATTAATAGGGAAAGATCGGTTTTCGGAAGTTGCTTTATAATCCTGTTGAGGTTTTTAATTTCTTCCTGCTTCTTTCTTTGATTTTTTCGGGTTCTCAGTTTCCCGTTGTGTTGGTTCTTACATTTCGGACTGCAAAATTTTGCACTCGGCTTTTTTTCTTTAATTAATTCCTTACAACTCATACATCGGCTTTTTTTTACTGTTATATTTTTAACTGTTATATTTTTGCGTGTGTTCTTTTCTGTATGTTTACTTATTTTTCTATTTTTTGAAAGAAGAACTGAACAGGCTTTTTTTGTATTATGTAAAGGGTAAAACTGTATATTATTTTCTGTTGATTTAATACCCTGTACTATCCCTTTATTTAAAG
>NZ_QEHP01000049.1:0-49083 GCF_003094695.1 Chryseobacterium sp. HMWF035
AGTTTTATGAAACACGTTTCATAAAACTTCCTCCAAACAGCCTAACAATGAGTTTTTGATAGGATTCTACCAACTATTTTTCAGTATTATGCCAAAATTGACAAACCCGGTAAACAACAAAGTTCCGAAAGTCCTTTACCGGGTTTTATTCTGAATGAATCAGAATTTGTATCTTTATTTAGTATTCTCTGAAAATTTCAGAAAATTTCTGAGCAATTTCTTTCTGACCTTTCTCGCTGGTCAGATATTCCCTGTCTTTTGTATTATTGATATATCCGAGTTCCATTAAAACGGTCGGAGCTTTAGATTCTCTTAAAATATGAAGATTTTTCTCTTCAATTTTTAAAGTGTTGAATTTCTTTGAAATCCGGTCAGCAAGCTTTTTTGAACCCTCGGTATTCTGCGTGTAGAGTTCAGCTCCCTGTTCAGTAGATTCAGACTTCGGACTGCTGTTTACGTGAAGTGAAATAACCATTTCAGGATTCAGCTTATTGATAAGAGTTGTTCTGTCTGATAATTGACTGTACGTATCGTTATCTCTCGTTAAAATTACCTCGTATTGATCCTGAGAATTATTGAATTTTTGAATCTCTTTTCCGATGTTCAGAACAATATCCTTTTCATAAATTCCGTATCTGTTGGCTCCCATATCATTTCCGCCGTGTCCTGCATCAACAATGATCAGTTTTTTATCAACGGGAGTGAAAGATAGAAATGCAGTGGAAAAAACGGATATTACAAGTAGTTTTGTTCCTTTCATATCACAGAGGTTTTTGGTTTAACAAATAACGGAATTTCTTTGCTTAAAATTGCTTAACGTTTTCTTAAAGTTTGTTAAATATTAACGCAATGTTAATAAATCCTTTTCCGTTAATTCAAAGAAATGTCTTCAGGGGAATTTGCCCATAAAAGATATTCTCCGCCCAGATTCTGCATGATCGATTTCCAAAGCGTCTGATCGTTGGGCAAAGTATAATCAAGGTTATAAACATCTACCACCGTCCAAAGTTTTCTCTGGATTTCGCCATCCAGCTGCAAAGCCGTCCATCCGGAATAGCCGGAAAATATTTTCACGTTATTGATGTCCAGTTCACCGTTCAGAACAGAACTGATGATGTTTTCAATATCTTCGGTAAGATAAAATTCGGGGGTAATTTCGGAATAAATTTCGGTTACTTTTTTTCCTTTTACGATGAAGAAAACCTTGTCGTTTTCCACAGGACCACCATCATAAACTTCAATCTTAAAATCAAAAAAATCTTTGAATTTACTACTCATCTGGCTGTTTTTTTTATTTAATATTAAACCAAATGCACCGTTCTCATTATGTTCAATAATCAAAACAACAGATCTGGAAAAAATATCGCCGGAAATGTCGGGTGTGGAAATTAATATTTTACCTTTGTAAGAGTAATTCATACTCAAATTTAATAAAAAATATTTATGGAAAACCTGCACGATAAAAGAAAAGTGTACGAGAAATCCCAACTTATTGAAAGTGAGATAAAACAAAATCCCATTGAGCAGTTTCGCGACTGGTTTCTGGATGCCAGTGAAAATCCGAACATCTCTGAAGCCAATGCTATGGCGGTTTCTACCGTGGAAGAAGATGGTTGTCCGCGTACAAGAATGGTACTCTTAAAAGCGTATACCTACGAAGGATTTATTTTTTATACCAATTACGACAGCAGAAAAGGAAAATCTATAGAAAGAACGCACAAAGCCTGTCTCCATTTTTTCTGGCCAAA
This sequence comes from Chryseobacterium sp. HMWF035, assembly GCF_003094695.1. NCBI lineage: Bacteria > Pseudomonadati > Bacteroidota > Flavobacteriia > Flavobacteriales > Weeksellaceae > Chryseobacterium > Chryseobacterium sp. HMWF035. The sequence continues at coordinate 1,749 of NZ_QEHP01000049.1, forward strand.
TCTGGAAAGGCAGATCATTATTAAAGCTGATCTGGAACGTATTGCAGAAAACCTGAGTGACGGATATTTTCATTCCAGACCGAAGGGGAGTCAGTTGGGAGCTGTGGTTTCTCCGCAAAGTCACGAAATTCCGAACCGTGAATTTTTGGAAAAGAAACTTAAAGAGCTGGAAGAAAAATACGAAAATACAGAAGTTCCAAGACCTGAAAACTGGGGTGGGTATATCGCCAAACCTTATGAGATAGAATTCTGGCAGGGAAGACCCAACCGGCTTCACGATAGAATTGTATATGAATTGGTTGATGGTCTCGATTGGAAAATTGCAAGATTGGCTCCTTAAATCTCAAAACAGATCAATAAAAAAAACCTCATCAAACGATGAGGTCTTATTTTTTCTTTAATCTGAATGATTATTTTTTCTTTTTACTTGGAGCAGGAGCGTTAGCTGAAGCAACAGCAGCAGAAAGATCTGCACCAGCTTTGAATTTAGCAACAGTTTTAGCTTCGATGTTGATTGGCTTTTTAGTCGCAGGGTTGATACCTTGTCTTGCAGCTCTTTCAGCTACTGAAAATGTTCCAAACCCTACTAAAGAAACTTTCCCGTCTTTCTTCTTTAAAGTAGTAGTAACGTTAGAGATAAATGATTCTAAAGCAGCTTTAGCTGCAACTTTAGTGATGCCGGCATCTTTTGCGATTGCGTCGATTAATTCAGACTTGTTCATAATTTTTAATATTAAAGTTAGTTCGTAATAATAGCAAATATAATACTATTTTCTAAATGTGCAATTTTTTTGCAAAAAAATAATTAATATTTTTGATTTTAAGTGAAAATGGTTAAAATATCATAATTCAGCTTTTCACGAAAAATCTACGTTGTACGTTACTAAAATCATGCCAAATGCTTATGTGTATTGACTTTAGTGAAATTGTAATATTATTTTTTACATTTATTAAATCCTAAATTTTATAGTAACTATTGATAGTTTTCATGATATGTTTGTAGATTCTGTAAATAAAATCTTCAAAAATTATGTTTAATAAAATTAAAGCTCTGGGTTTCTGCGAGTTTTAAATTCATTTTAAAAGGCGGTTTTGTAAATTATTATTAATAAATTTGCACCATGTTAATAGAAGTTTTTAAGTCTAAGATTCACAGGGTGAGAGTTACGGCTTCTGACCTTAATTATATTGGAAGTATTACGATAGATGAAGACCTTATTGAAGCGGCTGGTTTGGTAGTGGGAGAAAGGGTTTATATCGTGAATGTGAATAACGGAGAGCGTTTCGACACTTACGTGATCAAAGGAAAAAGAAAATCGGGAGAGGTTTGCCTTAATGGTCCTGCTGCAAGAAAAGTACAGAGAGATGATATCATTATTATCATTGCTTATGCACAGATGACTCCGGAAGAAGCGCAGACTTTCCAGCCGAAAATTGTTTTCCCCGACGAAAAAACAAACCTTTTGACGTAACCGGATGGAGAAAAAATCAAAAAATCCTCTGAAATCCATTCTTACAATAGTGATCTCGCTTGCTTTTGCAGGCTTTTTTTTATGGTTTGCCCTAAAAGGTTTAGATTTTAAAGTGATCCAAAAATCTTTAGCAAAAGCAAATTACTGGTGGGTTTTATTTGCTGCCTGTTTTGGGATTGCAGCATACTGGTTCAGAGCAATCCGCTGGAATCTGATGCTGGAGCCGATGGGACACCATATTTCAAACTCCAATTCTCTCTGGTCGATTTCTTTTGGATATCTTATGAACCTAACAATTCCAAGAAGTGGAGAAGTGGCAAGAGCAACTGCTTTGTACGGAGTGGAAAAAATTCCGGTAGACCAGTCTTTTGGGACAATTATTCTGGAAAGAGTAGTAGACTTAGTCTGTATGCTTTGCTTTTTAGGGTTGACTTTGATCTTTAAAGGAGATGTTATTTCATCGGTTTATGAAAGTTCGGGAGCCGATTTCAATCCGAATAAAATCTTTTTCATCATAGGAATTTTATTGCTGGGTGCGGTTTTATTTTTTATGTTCAAAAAAAGACTCGCCAATGTTCCTGTTTTAGATAAGATTATCAAATTTATAGACGGAATACTCGACGGTTTAACATCTGTATTCAAATTAAAGCAAAAAGGAAAATTCATTCTTTATACTTTAGGAATCTGGGTTTCCTATTATTTTGCCGCCTATTTGGTCTGTTTTGCGCTGCCGGAAACTTCCGACTTCACTTTTGATGACGGATTTCTAATTCTTGTAGTGGGAACATTCGGAATGATTATCCCCGCAAGTGGAGGAATCGGAGCTTTTAATCTTGCAATGAAGTACGGTTTTATGGCTTTATTTATATCCATGGGGAAAAGCGGTGAGCTTGGAGGAGAGGTTGGTTTAACGTATTCTTTCATTTCATTGCCTTTGCAGATCTGCATCATGTTGGTCATGGGATTAATCTCAATTCCGATGCTGGCAAAAGCAAGAAATAATATTGTTGCAGAAAAAGAATTTACAGAATAATTTATCTTTTAATTAAATCTTTTGAAAATATAAAATCCGGTCATGGCGATCGGATTTTTTCAGCTCTTAATTTTACTGAATTTCAAAATTTTATGTTTTGCAATTTACATAATTTTTTGTCACAAAATATTTTGGAAATTTCCTAAAACCGCCATAACTTCGATAAACAATACATAAAACACATAGCATTATTATGGCAATTAATTTACAGAAAGGGCAAAGAATTGATCTTGGATTTACAAAAATGACCATCGGTCTCGGATGGGATCCAAATGAAGGAATGGGATATGATTTTGACCTTGATGCCTCCGCAATTATGATCGATGCGGAACGAAAACTGGTGAGTGAAGAATATTTTGTTTTTTATAATAACCTGAGTTCGCCCGATGGCGCACTCACGCATACAGGTGATGACCCGAGCGGAAAAAACAGCGACGGAGATGATGATGAATCCATCATTATTGATCTTGAAAAAGTAGATGAAAGAGTTCAGGAAATTCTTTTTGTCGTTACCATCGAAGATTTTGAAAGGAGAAAGCAGAATTTCGGACAGGTGAGGAATTCGTACATCAGAATTGTTGACAATAACACGAATATGGAAATTGCCAAATATGAACTGGACGAAGATTTTTCCATCGAAACCGGAATAGAATTCGGAAGACTATACAAACGTGGCGGAAGCTGGAAGTTTGAAGCTTCAGGAATCGGCTACAGAGCAGATCTGGGCTTTTTCCTTGAAAAATATTACAAAGGACAAATCATTAAATAGATATGGCAATCAACTTACAAAAAGGTCAGACGATTAACCTCCGCAAAAATGAACATGGAGAAGATGCGTATGATCTTTCCTCTGTAACCATAGGTCTGGGTTGGGATGTTCGAAGATCCGGAAATTTTTTCAACCGTCTGTTCGGGATCAGCGACGGTCCGGAATATGATCTTGATGCCATCGCTTTTCTTCTGGATAAAAACGGAAAAGTGGCGGATCTCGGAATGACGGTTCCCGGAAGAAACGGAAGAGAGATCGCTTTGTATAAAAGTGATGTTATCTACTTTAATGCGATGCGGCATCCGAGCGGAAAAATATGGCTCACCGGAGATAACAGAACCGGAGCCGGAGATGGCGACGACGAACAGATTATTGTATTGCTGGATCAGTTGGATGAACGTTATCAGAAAATCGTTTTCGTGGTTTCAATTTATCAGGGATTGTTTAACAGGCAGCATTTCGGAATGATAGAAAATGCATTTATCCGCGCGGTAGATGCAAGAGGAAGAGAAATTACAAAATTCAGTCTTTCCGGCGATGCAGGTATGAACGGAATGTGTTCTATGGTTTTTGCAGAAGTTTACCGCCACAACGGCGACTGGAAATTCCGCGCCATCGGAGAACCGCACCGGACGGATAATTTTATTGAGGTTCTTGTTCCTTACACCTATAAGTAAAAAAGTATGCTGAAAATGCATACTTTTTTATTTCAACCCGATTTTCAGTCCCATTTCCTTTTTCATATACAGTAAAACTTCTGCATTTCCTCGTGCATCATCAACCGGATGATGGGTGTGTTCTGTTTTTCGTAAATGTTTCCACTGGGCAAAAGTGTCTTTTTCCAGTCCGCAATACAGATCCGCAAGTCTTCTGGAGGAAAAACCGAATGGATTTCTCCCGATGAAATGATGAAAATACCAGCAGATAAACATCCAGTCGAAGCCGTTGTTATAACTAATGAAAACAGGTCTTCCTTTAGAATTTTCTTTAATCCATTTTTCAAATTTCAGCATTACTTCTTTGGGATCATCAAAATTCATTGTTTCTTCCCGCGTGAAACCGGAAACTGCCAATGCATCCGGATTGAATTTCTCTGAAATAGGTTTCAGTTTTCCGTAAAAGGTAGTTTCCAGATTTTCATCCACTAAAACGGCTCCAAAACAGACCATTGAAAAATCGCCCGGAATCGGTCCGTCCGATTCTATATCGACCATAATGTAGCTCATACGATTGTGTTTCTATTTTAAAATTTTCTGAACGAATATATTGAAAAAAAAATCTCAAAATTCAATGTGTACAAAAATTCACGCCGGGAATTATTTTTACAGTGTCATTAAATTCCGGTAGGTTTTTAAGATCACTTTTTTCCATTCTTCAATATCTTCGGGTGTAGCTCTGTCTGCTTTATCAAAAAATAAATGCTGATGTACCTCAAAACCGCAATATTGGAAGATTCCGGTATCGGAAACCAATAATAGCGCTTTATCCATGCCGATTTTTTCGTATTCCTCGTGAGATTTTCCCTGCGTATTGATGATAATTGCCCGTTTTCCTTTCAATAAGCCTTTTTGAATTCCCTGATCATAACGGTAGGCAAAACCGTAACTGAAAACCCGGTCAATAAATCCCTTCATAATGGCAGGCATTCCTGTCCACCATATCGGGTAAATAAAAGTAATATGCTCTGCCCAGGAAATAAAATTCTGTTCTGTTTCCACATCATCGGAAACTTTTCCCATTCTCTGTCCCTTCATATCTTCAAGAGAAAGGATAGGATTAAAACCTATTGCATTCAGATCTCTTACAATAATCTCGTGGTTTTCAGAGGTAAGATGTTCAATAACAGTCTGCAGAAGATTATGATTCAGGCTGTTCTCATTCGGATGCGCATAAATAATTAAGTGTCTCATTTTTTTTGATCTTTAAATTATGAGACAAAAGTAGGGAGCAAGAGAAAATAAAAATTGTAAGAAAACGAAATGCGGCAATCAGGATCTTGGATTACAGATGTCTTCCTGAAACTTCAGGTATTGTGACGGCGAAATTTGCAGGTAATGTTTAAAATCGTGAATCAGCTGGCTTTGGTCGTAATAATTGCATTCTGAAATGATACTGAACCATTCTACTTTTTTATTATTTTCAGTTTCTTTCTCAATGATTTTAATTGCCTTCAGGAAACGCATGTAGCGGCTTATTTCTTTAGAAGAATATCCAAACTGTTCTTTTTGCTTTATCTGAATATTTCTTTCAGACTGGCGGGTTTGTTCGGCAATGGTTTTTATCGGGTTTAGGTTTTCGTTTTCGAAACTGCTCAGCAACCGGCTCACTGTGTCCTGATGCTGAAGATATATTTTGCAGAATTCGAGAATGTGTTCCACCTGCTTTTCAACAGAACAAATGTTGTTAAGTTCTTTCCAAAGATCGGTGAAGCAGTTTTCATTCAATAGATCATCAGGATTTACAAAATTTTTTTCAGCTATTACTTTTCCGAAGAACCTGTAGAAAGCATCGTCTTTAAAGTTGGCAACGAGAATTGAAGTATCGGGTGGCAATGTATATTCAAAAGCTTGTCGGATGGGACCAAAAGTGATGCATTTGTCTATGCAGATTGTTGTTTTTTCTTTGGTTGTTAATGATGCATTTTCTCCAAAGCAAAAGAGTAAAATAGTTTGATAAGTTGGTAAAAGTATTTTAGTTACAGCTTTTTTTGAATTATTTTTTGCAAAATAAAAATGGGAGAATACATTTTTGAATTCTTCAGGAACGGAAATTCTGAGCTGAGTATATTCTGACACTATATTTTATTTAATGTCTAAAATTAATTCAAAAAAATAAAGACAGCAATTATAGATACTGTCTTTTTCAGAGCTGGAAGGTAATTTTTATTCACTCTTGTCTACAAAAGTTCAAAAAAACTTCTTTTTCCGATCTTAATTTTTATTCCTTTCTCTAATTTAATTTCTTCATTCGGATCAGTTATTTTTATATTGTTGATCTGAATTCCACCGTTTTCAATCAGTCTTCGGATGAAAGATTTACTTTCGTTACTTTTCAGTTGATGACATAGTTCTGTTAAAGTCATTTTATGCTGAATATGATGGAGCGAATCCATGAAGACAGGTTCAAAAACTTTTTCTTCAAAATTTTTACTCTGGAACTGATTCATAAAAAACAACTCTGCATTTTCAGCCGATTCTGCATCATGATATTGTGTGATGATATTTTTAGCGATCAGCTTTTTAATATTCATTGGATTTTCACCGTTTACGATATTTTGCTTTAAACTTTTCTTCTCTTCTGGAGAAAAATCAGTGGTAAACTCAATAAATTCATCAATCAAAGAATCCGGAATCGACATCGTTTTCCCGAACATTTCATTCGGCTCGTCGGTTAATCCGATGATGTTATTCAGGGATTTGCTCATTTTTTCTTTTCCATCCAAACCTTTTAGCAAAGGCATACACATCACAATCTGCGGAGATTTTCCGTGGCTTTCCTGTAATTGTCGTCCCATCGTACAGTTAAAAAGCTGGTCGGTTCCGCCCATTTCAATGTCACATTCAATTTGTACAGAATCAAGCCCCTGCAAAACAGGGTACACCAGTTCATGCATGGCAATCGGTGTATTTTCTGAAAACCTTTTATTGAAATCATTTCTGTGCATCAGTTGCGCAACCGTCACTTTCGACATCAGTTGGATCACTTCCGAAAAATTCAGCGCATCCAGCCATTCCGAATTAAAGACAATGTTTGTTTTTTCCACATCAATAACTTTGGAGAGCTGACTGATGTACGTTTCCGCATTATGATGAACTTCTTCAGCAGTTAAAGGTTTTCTAGCCTTGTTTTTTCCTGTAGGATCGCCAATTCTTGCGGTAAAACTTCCGACAATGATTACAATCTGATGTCCCAAATCCTGAAACTGTCTCAGTTTTTTCAAAACAACTGCATGTCCCAGATGCAGATCCGGAGCAGTGGGATCAAACCCAAGTTTGATGATTAATTTTCTGTTTTCTTTTTCGGCCTGCTGAATTTTTTCTTCCAGTCCGTTTTCAGGAAGAATAATTTCTACATTTTCTTTTAATTTTCTGATCATTTTTTTAATTTTTAAGCATGAAAAAACCCGAACAAAACTGTCCGGGTTCTATGATATTTTTAGATTAAATTTCTACTGAATATGGTTATAGAAGTCTTCCCGAACGGTTATCCGGGTAATAATAATTGCTGAAAAAAGGAAGACGCAATAGGTTATTTAAGTGCTTCATGAGTACAAATATAGAATTTTATTAAAAAATCATTTGTTTTTTCTTCAGAAAATCTTCAACTTTTCTTTCAAAATCATGGAAATTCTGTACAAGAAAGGAACCGCTTCTTTTCTCTGAAAACTCTTTATCATTAAGCAGCAAAAAACTCTTTTTCAGTTGAAGGTAACAAAGTAAAACAAATTGTTTTATTTTAACTTCGAACTGAGTTTCCAGTTTAAAATTCAACTGTCCTCCGTAAGATTCTTCAAAATAATATATAGAAATAATGGCTTTATGCTGTTTATCCTTTATTCGTTTTATTTCAAATTTACATCCTCCCGGTTCGTTGTACCAGATAAATTCAGTTTCCCATTTGTCTTGTATCAGATCCAGAACGGCATACATGATTTCTGAATAAGGATTGTTAAAAACATGAGTAATTACATAATTAAAACTTCTTCCATGAATGTAAAGCAGAAATTCACTCCATCCTGAAGGAAGAAGGATTAAAAGCATATCCAATTCATCCGATTGGATTATTTTTTGGTTGTTTCTCATGGTACTTTGCAATTTGTAAATTTAGAGAATAGTTTGAAACAAAATATCTTTTGATTTTCATTAAATTTGTGTTTCTCATTCATTTTTATCATGCACGGCAAACTTATACAGCATCTTCAGTCTTTTCATCATTTCAACACTGACGAAATCGCGCTGATTAATGACTGTTTCAAGCCTGTAGAATATCCGAAAAATACGATTATTGAAGAAAAGGGAAATGTTCCGGTGCATCTGTATTATATTGTTTCCGGATATCTGAGATTGTTTCATACTGATGAAAAAGGAAACGAAATAACCACCCATATCAATTGTCCTCCCGGATTTTTTACTTCGTACTTTCACTTTATCAATCAGACAAAATCGGATGAAAATGTAGAATGTATTACAGATTGTAAATTATTAAGAATTACAAAGGAAAATCTGGAAAGGCTTACGCTCGAAAGTTCTGCCATGAAAGATTTCAGTATTTCTGTTTTCCATCAGTCGATTACTTACAACGAAAACCGTTCAAAAGAACTTTCAACATTAAATGCAGAACAGCGGTATCTTCAATTGCTGAAAAATTATCCGGAAATAATTCAGTTTGTTCCTGTTCAGTATATTGCTTCTTTTCTCGGAATGAAGCCCGAAAGTCTGAGCAGAATCCGCAGAAAACTGATTAACTAACAAAAGTCAAGTGCTTTTGGAATCAGGACAGGGAACTTTGTATCATCAAAATATAATGAAAAATGATACAAGAAAAACTAAGTCTGGTTTCCGGAGCCAATGGACATTTGGGAAATAATCTGGTTAGATTGTTACTGCAAAAAGAAATTCCTGTGCGGGCGACGGTAAGAAATACAGCTCAAAAAAAATGTTTTGAAGGATTAAACTGCGAAGTTGTTCAGGCAGATATTACAGATAGAGCATCTTTCGTAAAGGCTTTGCAGGGAGTGGAAACTTTTTATGCCGTTGGAGCGGCATTTAAACTTTGGGCAAAAGATCCGAAAAAAGAAATTTATGACGTTAATCTGAAGGGTACAAGAAATACGATTGAAGCAGCGGCTGAAGCGGGAGTGAAAAAAATTGTCTACGTAAGTTCAATTGCTGCTCTGAATTATACCAGACTTCCGACAAAAGAAAGCTATGGTTATAATCCGGATCGTCGTGATATGTATTATAATTCTAAAAATGACGGTGAAAAGCTGGCTTTTGAACTGGCTGCAAAGTTTGGAATAGAACTGGTTTCCGTAATGCCTTCCGCGATGATCGGAGGGGAAGCTTTTCTCCCGCTGAATGTTTCTTACGGTATCTTAAAATTAATCCTGAATAAAGAAATTCCTGTTGATACAAAAATTACGCTTAATTGGATTGATGTGAAAGATGTGGCGGAAGGATGTTATCTTGCTGCACAGAAAGGACGTTCAGGTGAAAGATATATTCTGGCAAATGAAGAATGTATGACGATCACAGATACAACAGCTCTGGCAAAAAAACTATATCCGGAACTGAGCCTGAAAATTCCTCAGTCGGTCCCGAAATTTATCCTTAAGGTAATTGCGGGAATCATGGAATTTTCGGCAATACTGAAAGGAAAAGCTCCGGTTCTGACGCGAAAGGATATTTCTATGTTTTCCGGATTACAGCAGAATTTTGATATTTCAAAGGCAAGAAATGAATTGGGCTTTGTACCGAAAAATCCTGAGACAGCAGTAAAAGAAGCACTGGATTATCTAATGAAAAACAGGGAGTTCATAATAAGAGAGGCCTGAAAAAGCCTCTTTCTATTTTAAAGTCTGAAAATTAAACCTTTATAAAACTTGGTGCAGTCATATAGTTTTTCAAAGTCAGGAAAGTTGTTTTCGTGGGAAAAATCTTTATTTTTTACCTGAAATTCCTGTTCTGCAAAAAAATACAGATCTTTATGATTTAATTGTAAATAATCCGACAGGTAATTTTCATTTTTCTGATGTACTAATCCTGTAAAAAATATTCCATAGATCAGAAAACGGTTGAAATCTTCCGCTTTGCATTTGTACCCTAAATGTTGCATTGAATATTTTTCATAATCTGAAAGAATTTGGTTAAACTTTTCAACTTGTAAAGAATCTGTTATTTCATAAAAAATATCTAAGCCATGAACGAAAAGCTGAGTCTTCATCTCTTCCGGATCGGAGCTGTATTTTGATGCAAACCAATTGAAAATATCTTCCACTTCTTCTTTACCGAGACTTTCTGCATTCTCCTGAACTTTCTTTTTAATAAGCTCTAAACTTGTTTTCTGATCTTTTTTTAAAAACTGAAGCGCAGTTTCTTCTTCGCGGCAGAGTTTGTTGTACAGATTGATCTTTGCGGCAACAGGATTTGTTTTGATGAAATAAAGTTTTTCTGCCATAATCTTATGTATTGCTTTATTTTTCAGCAAATTTCATAACTAAGGTAGTGAAAAATTTTACATAAAAAAAGCAGAGTGGTATTATTTCATACACTCTGCCGATGATTTTTAAATTTAATTTTATTATTTACTGAAAGCAATCAGCCGTTTTAGTTCATCCTTTAAAATCATTTCTTCGATGGCTTTTTTAATCATGCTGCGAACTATGGAAAGCGGATGATGGGGAAAATCATTGTCATACTCCTCTGTTTCGGATTTATTCATAAGAGCGCCCTCCTTAAAGGAAGGATTATAGGGATCTTCAAACCAGTTTTTCAGTCCATTATCATCGAATGTAACTTCGCCGTTTTGGAGAAATCTGTTTAGTACCAGATTATCTCTCATCCCTGTTGTTCCGACTTCAACAGCTTGGGTTTTAATTACAAAACTGCAGTTTTCAAAAGGAATAGTAACGGATGCAAGATAGCTCATCCCTTGTTCAGGTTGAGGGATTTTAAAAATAGTCTTTACACTCGGAATATTATGAAGGTTAAATATTGATACCTCAACAATGCCTCCACCGGAAGCAGAAACTGAGTGCCTGTGAAAATTTCTTAATTCATCAATATTTTTAACAGTCGGTAAATCTGGCGGAATGTTGAAAAAATACAGAGAAATCAAGGCGCTTTGTTCGGGATTTACCCAGACGATCTGAGCGTCATTTTGTTCAACGATTTCCCAGTCGAAAGTTGGGATAGAAATAGAATTGATGGTAACTTCAGGCTTTTTTCTTTTAAGGAAAGTAAACATAGTTATCTTGTTTTTGTTTTTAAAGTTTCTGATGTGCCGTTTTAAGGAATTTTATCAGTTCGGCAAGTCCGTTTTGGGAAAACTGTATTTCATTCTGGCTGTAGAATGTAGCAGGCAATTTCAGATAATATTCCCATGTTTTTACCTCTGCATGGTAGTTGCTTCCTGTTTCAATACCGCTTTTTGTGGTGTATTTGTATTTGGTGTCGTTTTCAGGTTTGGAAGATGGGTTCCGCTGAATTTTTTCAAGCGCATTGATGAGTTTTTCGACTTCATCTTTTTCCAGAGTAATGGTCTTTCTGGAAATGTTGTCAAAAGTTTCGGAAAGCGTCATAATGCCCAAAACGCTCAGCGAAGAATCATCCGACAAATCTTTAAGAACAATTTTCTGAAAATGAAGGTCTTTAAAATCACCAAGCTTTATAATTTCTTTTTGAATAACCGTTTCTTTTTTTGAGCTGAAGTTTTGATAATTTTTCTCCAGACCTACAGTCGAAGTTTTTACAGTCGGAATCTGTGCTTTAAGAGCTGAAAAAATGATAATAAAGAATGCTGAAATAATTGTTTTCTTCATAGGAGATGGTTATTATTTATGTTTTTTAAAAATGCTGAAATTAGAGAAAAATTGGGAATTGAGTAGTAAACCGAATCATTATTTTAGATAAAATTATCAACGCGACTGAGGGTCAAAATGAGCTTTAAAAGTAAGAGGATCTTCTTTTTTATCTTCCGCAATTTCTAAAAATTCATGATATTCTTCAGGATGCTTTCCCATATAAGTCATCACAATTGCAAGATTAATAAAAAGATTCTTATCCGCCGAACCAAGATTCAACGCTTGATAAAGATATTTTAAAGCCTGCTCGTCTTCTCCCATATCAGAATAGATCGCACCGATATTAATTAAAGCGGAAGTATTTTCCGGTTCAAGTGCTAAAATTTCATCCAGTTCTTTGATTAAAAGATCGTTAATTGCATCCCAATGATCTTCATTTTCCCATCTTTTTGCCTGGAGTTTTTTTACGTTTTCTAGTCTGTGGGTTGTGTTATTCATACCGCAAAATTATGAAATTGTAAATGTTTATTTATGTTTTTCAAATAACCATTTTGGAATTTCATCTGTAATTAAAAATGGAATCACAATATTATTATGATTAAGATTTGTGAGTGTTCTAAAGTTTAAATTGTTAGGAGAATGTTTATTATACAATTCAACGCTGATCATATATGGATTTTCCTTATTAAATCAGCAATAAACTTAACATAATAAAATTTCACGTTTATTTGATTTATATAGTTCCTACTTTTTATATATTTGCCTTGTTACTAAAAAAATAATTCATCATGAAAAATTTCAAAAAACTCTCAAGAGAAGAGTTAAAAAACCTTAACGGAGGTAAACTTTATGGAGGTTCTTGCGCAATTAAAGTTACAGTTAACGGCGTTACTGAAGTTCACAATCAATACTTCGGAGGTACAACAAACCAGCAAGTATCTGATAGTGCAAATGTAGCATGTGTAAAAGCATTACAAAATGCGAATGTAACAAGATGTCAGTATGACTGCGCTTATGATGGCTACGGTAACTAATCGATTAATGATCAAATCAGGCAGGTTAATAAACCTGCTTTTTTTATTCATTATATTCAATTGTAGTAAAGCATCCGAGCATAGCACTAGGAGTGCCGTCATAAAAAAGAATGTTACGCAGCATAATGAGGTCAAAAGCGATTCTTTAGAAATAACTTTAAAAAATATTCCTGCGAAAACTGATGTCAGCTTGATTTATAATGATAAGAACCTAAACACGGCGTATATAAATTTTGAAAACAAATCAAATAACAATCAATCCATTACTAAAAAGATATCGAAGATAACAGATTTTAATTACACCCTTCGCTATAGAAGTTTTTCTACTATAAACAATAAATTGCAAACGCATTATCATGACTATTTTGTAGACCGCGCAACGCAAAAAATTGAACTCATATTTAATGATAAAAATGGCGATATAGAATTAAAAAATCATGATGGAAATGTTTTAATATATGATGATATTTATAATTCTTATCAGGAAATAACGAGCAGAAAAAATCGCATTAAACCGGCTGAAAAAATTCTTCAAATAGAAAAACTACACTCGGACTATCAAAAGAAATTTAATGATGTCGCAAGAATTTCTATAAATGATCTTGTATTTTATAGCCAGTTATCCCTGCTTTCACCGAATGATAAGAAAATAGAAAATTATTTGGAGAACATTTCATCTCCTCTTTGGAGTAATGATTTATTGGGATTAGTGTCTCAATACTTGAAAACTAAAAAAGAAAATATTTATCAGCTAAATTTAAATAAAAGCAAAAATGACATATATAATGATCTTATAGAATTGGGTGTAGGATGGCATTTACAGCAATACAAGGAACAGAAATATGCAAGCTACAATAAAAATGTAGAATGGTTTAAGAATACCCCTTATTACAGTGAAAATAAGGAGACACTAGACAAAGTATTACAAACCGATAATAAGCAAAAATCAATTAAAGACGACCTTTTATCATTTGATATATACAAAGAAGATAAAGTTACGAAGCTGGAGAACGCTATTTCTGGACAAAAATCTGAATACTATCTGCTTGATTTTTGGGCGACTTGGTGTGCACCTTGCCTGCAAAATATTGAAGCCATACACAGCATGGATTTACCACAGGGCTTGGAAATTATTTCTATTAGCATGGACAGAACATCAAACAGAGAGAAATGGGCGAAGAAATCAGAAGATTTCAAGCTAGCGAATTCTTATCTTTTTGTTGAAAGTCAAAACAATAAAAATATCATCAAAAAAATTAGTTTAAACCAATTACCGAGATACATTTTAATAGATAAGAATTTTAATGTTCTAAACCCTAATTTACCAACGCCGCAAGAAGCTGATTTTTTAAAAGAATTAAAAATATATATAAAAAAACAATGATACCAAACGAAATTTTATTTGGATTTTCAACGTATTGATTCCAATAAAAATGTTTGATTGACATGATCTTATTTACAAAATAATCGATCATTTCTTTATTGTTACTAAAGCCTACATCACCATCAATTCTTTTTGATCTAAAATAAAACCATTAAGCTCAATAACTTAATGGTTTTATAAATGTTTTTATCCAAACGCCCTCTTCAGCAAACTCTCCACTTTCGGTTCGCTTCCTCTGAAACTCTTGTACAGTTCCATCGGATCTTTTGTACCGCCGGAAGAAAGAAGAACTTTGTATTTCGCAGCAATTTCAGGATTGAAAATTCCGTTTTCCTTGAAATATTGAAACGCGTCTGCATCCAGAACTTCTGCCCATTTATAAGAATAATATCCCGCAGAATATCCACCCTGAAAAATATGTGAAAAACTCGGACTCATCGCCGTTTCAGGATTCGCAGGATATAACTGTGTTGCTTTTGTATATTCATCCTCAAACTCCTTCACACTCTTATTCTCCAACTCTCCGACTTTAGTATGGTAATTCATATCCAGTAATCCGAAACCAAGCTGCCTCAACGTCTGGTAACCTTCCATAAAGTTTTTTGACTGTGCAATTTTCTCAATTTTTTCATCCGGCAAAACTTCTCCTGTTTTGTAATGTTTTGCGAACGTTTTTAAGAATTCCGGTTCGTAGCAGAAATTTTCCAGAAACTGAGAAGGCAGTTCCACAAAATCCCATTTTACGGAAGTTCCGGAAAGAGTAGGGTATTGCGTATCGGCAAGCATTCCGTGAAGGGCGTGACCAAATTCATGGAACAAAGTTGTTACTTCCTGAAACGTGAGTAAACTTGGAGTATCCTTCGTCGGTTTGCTGAAATTGCAAACGATAGAAATATGCGGACGGGAATTTTCGCCGTCTTTTTTGTATTGATTTTTATAGCTCGTCATCCAGGCTCCCGCTCTTTTGCCTTTTCGAGGGAAATAATCTACATAAAGCAGCGCTTTGAAAGTTTTTTCAGAATGGTTGCTTCCATCTTCCATCTTCCCGCTCCCTGTTTCAAATACCTCATAAACCTTTACCTCTTCATGATATTTCGGGATGTCGTTTCTTTCCTCAAAAGTTAATCCGAAAAGTTGTTCTGCCAATCCGAAAACCGCATCCTGAACCTGATTTAAAGGAAAATAAGGCTTTAATTCTTCATCATTAAGATCATATTTTGCTTTACGGAGTTTTTCAGCATAAAAAGCGTGGTCATAGCCTTGCATTTCTTCAATTCCGTCTGCTTTTGCCAAAGATTTCAACTCTTCAATTTCTTTATCGGCATAAGGTTTTGCTTTGGTTAAAAGTTCGTTCAGAAAATCAATAACTTTTGTCGGAGATTTTGCCATTCTTTCCTCCAGAACATAATCTGCGTAGTTTTTATAGCCTAATAATTCAGCTTTTTGCTGTTTTAAAGAAAGAAGCTCTTTAATTAAATTCTGATTATCAAATTCTCCGCCGTCGAAAGACTTTTTACCATTTGCCAAAGCAATTTCCTTTCTTAATTCGCGGTTTTCAGCATATGTCATAAACGGAATGTAACTTGGATATTGCAGCGTTACCACCCATCCTTCCAGATTTCTTTCTTTGGCTTCTTCTGCATATTGTTCCAGAATAGCTTCCGGAATTCCCGCAAGATCTTCTTTATTGGTGATATGTTTAAAATAATTATTCGTTGAAGCCAACACATTTTGCCCGAACTGAAGTGATTTTAAAGACAAATCCATGCTGATTTTCTTTAATTTCTCTTTGTCTTCTTCATTTAATAAAGCACCGCTTCTCACAAAACCTTTGTACGTTTCATTCAGAAGTATTTCCTGCTCTTCGTTGAGGTTATATTTCTCTTTTTCATCGTACACTTTTTTAATTTTACTGAAAAGGGCTTCGTTTTGAGAAATTTTTGAAGAATATTCTGTTAAAATCGGAGAAACTTCCTGTGCGATCTTTTGGATTTCATCGCTGGTTTCTGCCGAATTTAAATTGAAAAATATATTGGAAACCACATCAAGCTGTTCGCCGGAATAAGCCAATGCTTCAATTACGTTTTCGAAAGTCGGGGTATCCTGATTATCAACGATAGCGTTAATTTCTTCTTCAGATTTCTGAATTAAATCTTTAAAAGCTGGAAGGTAATCTTCGTTTCTGATGTTATTAAATGGAGCTGAATGATATGGTGTGGTAAATTTTTCTGTTAAAATATTCATATTCTGATTTTTAATTGTTGTAAATTTAATGATTCTCCGGAACCGACAGCGAAAAAGCTCAAAAATGATGCCTGAAAGGAAGTTGTGACAAAATTGATATTATTGTATAATCTTGTCATATGGAAAGTTAAGATGAAGCCGGATTGATTAATTTTGACAGCAAATTGAAGTGTCCTTATCATAAAAATTATAACCCTAAATTTTAATAACGATGAAAAAATTTTTAAAAATTCTTGGTATCATTTTACTATTAATTGTTGTTTATGCTTTAATCGCAATGGTGGCATTCGGCAAAAACTATCATTACGAAAAATCCATGGTGATGAATGCTCCGAAAGAGAAAGTCTGGAAACAGATCAGTTCCATGAAAGCCTTTAATCAGTGGAATCCGTGGATGAAGCTGGATCCGAATATGAAAATTGTGTATTCCGGAAACGAAGGTCAGGTTGGAGATAAGTATTGCTGGGACAGCAAAAATGATGATGCAGGAGCAGGTTGTCAGGAAATGAAAGAGTTGGTTACAGACCAAAAGCAGAAAACAGAAATGATTTTTGAAAGACCGTTTGCAGGACAGGCAACCTCAGAAATCACGTTGTCTCCAGAAGGAAACGGAACAAAAGTAACCTGGACGATGAATACAGAGCAGGATCCGATGATGAAAATAATGCGGCCGATGATGGATTACCAAATGGGAAAATCCTACGAAGAAGGACTGAATAATCTGAAGAAATTAGTAGAAAAATAAAAAGAAAGCCTTGTGAAATTACTCGCAAGGCTTATTTATTTAATATTCTTTTTGACCTATTTCATTAATTGAATTGTAATTTCCTTCACCTTTCGGATTGGGACCGTATTCATTCGGACCATGGTCGCTATCTGCAAATAACATCCAAAGGGAATAAAAGGGAATGATTTGGAACCATCCTGAATTTCCTCTGTCGTGACATCTTTTTGCTCCTTGTGCTAACATAAACCACACTAGAGGAATAAGCAATAGTAAAAAGATAATAAGAACAACTCCTGAAGGTTCTTCATTATTATTAATATTAAAATAAAGGTTGAAGGGAACAGAAAATACTAAATAGATAAGATAGGATAGTCCATACTCTGTTCTTCTGATTCTTCCCTCGAAAGAAAATGGTGCTTTAAACATGGTATTTTTAGTTTTTATTCGTTAAAAAGCAAATGTAGAAATTATTTTAAAATTTCAGCACCATATTTGGAATTGTTATTTTATGTTAAGCCGAATAAGAATTATTGAAAAAATATTATCTTTATATAAAGATTTGATGTATGGAGAAGACCGTATTTGAGAAAAACAACATAAGAAATTATGTAAAAAACGTGATTGCCGAAAAGATCGAAAAATTAAAAAACTTCATAGAATTTACATTAGAAGCAAGTCGCGACATCAAAAAGACTCCGAAATATGATAGCATGAGAGAAGAGATGCAGGAAGAAATCTACCAGATGCAGCGTCAGTTGGGAGCGTTAAACGATTTAAAAAGAAATATGGCTAAAGTCCTGAACAATTCCACCGAAAAAGTTCAGTTGGGATCTTTGGTCATTACGAATAAAGCAAGGTTTTATATTTCGGTTTCCTTGGGAGAATTCTTTTTTGAAGGCGACCGGTTCTATGCCATTTCTTCCGAAAGTCCGATGGCAAAGAAAATGATGGGCATGAAACCCGGCGATGAATTTACACTGAATAAAATTCATCAGAAAATTATTGAGGTCATTTAATAATTATGAATGATGAATGATGAATGATGAATGATGAATTTTTCAGTTAAACTACGTTTTCATTCTTAATGGAGCCAAGTGTGAAGAATTTTAGCAAAATAGTAAAACTGAGTTCAGGAAATCTATTGATGTAAAGAGGGAAAAACTATCAGCCATCAACAGTCAGCCATCAACTTTTTCGTAATTTTGCCCTCATGAATAAAGCAGAAGTTTTAAAAGAAATCATAGAGCAAAGAAGAAGTATATTTCCAAAAGATTATTCGGATACAGAAATTTCACAGGAAATTCTTGACGAAATTTTACATTCGGCAACTTTAGCTCCCAATCATAAACGTACAAAACCTTGGCGTTTCAAAATATTCAGAGGGGAAGAAAAAGCAAAACTGGCTTTAGAAATGCAGTCGATTTACAAATCTACCCAACCCGAAACACTTTTTTTAGAAAAAAAATACAACGATATCGGTTTTAAAATCAATAAAGCAGATATCGTAGTTTCCATTGTTGTCAATTTCAGTGGAATGGTTCCGGAATGGGAAGAAATCGCAGCGGTTTCCATGGCGGTTCAGAATATGTATCTTACCTGTACTGCAAATAATATCGGATGTTACTGGAGTTCTCCGAAAATTGTAGACCATCTGAAAGAATCTTTAGCCATTGAAGAAAACCAGAAGTGTTTAGGGTTTCTGTATATGGGTAATCTTGATTAGATCAAAAGATTTTTCTGAACTTTTTAGTTTCGGCGCGGCGGAGCCGCGCCGAAACTAAAAATATGAGCAGAAAGAACAGATTCCCGACTTCTGAAAAATGAATTTATAAAACTTTTTGTCCGGAGCTTTTTACTTCAAACTTTTTTATTATCTTTGCACTCTTAAATATTTAACTGGGACGAGTTCCCGTAAAATTCAAACATTATGTCAGTAAAAATCAGATTACAAAGACACGGATCTAAAGGAAGACCTTTTTTCCACATCGTGGTTGCAGATTCTAGAGCAAGAAGAGATGGTAAATTCATCGAAAAACTAGGAACATACAACCCAATTACAAACCCTGCAACTATCGATTTGAACGTTGATTCTGCTGTGAAGTGGTTAAACAACGGTGCTCAGCCAACTGATACTGCAAGAGCTATTCTTTCTTACAAAGGGGCACTTTACAAAAAACACTTACAAGGTGGTGTTGCTAAAGGAGCTTTTGATGAAGCTGAAGCTGAAAAAAGATTCAATGCTTGGGTAGAGGCTAAAGAAGCAAAAGTACAAGGTAAAGTAGACGGTTTAACTCAATCTAAAGTGGATGCTAAAAAAGCTGCTTTAGAAGCTGAAGCTAAAGTAAACGAAGCTAGAATCGCTGCTGCTGCACAGGCTGAAGCGGACGCTAAAGCTGCTGAAGAAGCTGCAAACGCACCTGCTGAAGAAACTACAGAAGGAGAAGCTGCTGCTGAATCTACAGAAGAAAATACTGAAGCTTAAGAAAAATCCGGTATGCGTAAAGAAGATTGCTATTTACTAGGAAAAATCACACGCAGACACGGACTTGCGGGAAACGTTATCCTTAAACTGGATACCGATCAGCCCGAGCTTTACAATAAACTGGAATCAATATTCGTTGAAATCAACGGATTATTGGTTCCTTTTTTTATTGCAAAGTCAGCATGGAGCAAAAACGATGCGCTCAACATTGCTTTTAAAAACTCTTCGGAGGCCTTGGTAGATCAGTCTTTGGGAAAAGATGTGTATTTACCGTTGTCTACATTGCCGAAACTTACCGGAAAGCAATTTTATTATCACGAAATCATCGGGTACAATATCCATGATGAAAATGATAACGACTGTGGTGTGATCCGTTCCGTAAACGATCAGACAGCGCAGGTTTATTTTATTACCAATCTCGACGGAAAAGAAGTGGTAATCCCTATTATTAAAGACTGGATCATAGAAGTAAACAGAGATGAAAGATTCATCAAAATGCAGCTTCCCGAAGGTCTTATCGATGTTTTTCTGGTTCCTTCCAAGAAAGACGAATAACTTTTATTGCAAAAAGGCAAATAAGCTGATGAAGCAAATTCGCCTGTTATTTTCAAAATTTTCTCCAGATTTTTATTGCTCATTACTCACAAACTGCGGGTAATAAATATTCCTGTACCATTCTGTCAACCTGTAAATGAGCATAAGGCTTATTGTAAGCTTTAGCCGTAATGACCATAACAACAGGAAGCGCTGTGAAAATGATAATTTTGTTTCCCCCATTTCCGTTGGACTGGTAGGTCTCAAAACTTTTACCTCCTACTTTATATACTTTTCTCCAGAACAGATATCCGTACCCTTCAAAATCTTTATTATCAGTAAAGTAATTGGTAAAGGATTTTTTAATCCAGTTTCTATCTAGAATAGATTTGCCGTTCCAAATTCCGTTATTTTTGTAAAGCTGTCCGAATTTTGCAAAATCCAGCGCATTCATTTTCAGTCCGCCGGCTAAAGAAGGTTTTTGCTGCGGAGTAAATTGCCATTTGTAGTTTGTAATTCCCAAAGGTTGAAAAAGCTTTTTCTGGGCATAATGTTCCAATCCTTTCGGAACAGATCTGTCTAAAATATCACCCGTAAGAACAACTCCGGCTGTAAAATAATTCCATGTTTTTCCGGTTTTATTTTCACTCATAGGTAAATTGAGTACGAATTTCACCCAATTGTCTGTCGGATACATATTTTCTTCATTTCCGGGAGATTCTTCATCCTGATCATTTCCGTCAAAACCCGAACTCATCGTCAGCAAGCTTTTAATCGTAATGCTGTCTTTCTTGGGAGAATAATTGTTGAATTCTTTCAAATCATAAAATTCTTTCAGACTCTGATTTTCATTTTTTATGTAGCCGTCTTTTATTGCAATTCCCATCAATGCGGAAGAAAATGATTTTCCAACAGAACGCGTGTCATTCAGGCTGTCTCTTTTGTAGCCGTTAAAATATTCTTCCAACAACAGTTTCTCATTTTTAATCACGACAATTCCTGTAATATCTCGGAATCTGTTTTCTGTGATTTTTTGATTTAAAGCTCTTATTTTTTCATGATTAAATTTCTCCTCATAAACTTTCCAGCCACTTTTCGGCATTATTTTTTGGATGGCAATCTGATCTTCAGAAACATTTTTTGGAGGAATAGTTAATTGAATTTCTCCTGTTGCAATCACATTCCCGATTTTAAGAGTTGAGGTTTTCAGATAAGGTTTAATTTCAATTTTCAATACATGATTTCCAGTTTCCAGTGCATCAATTCCGCCATTGGCAAGATAAAATCTCATCCACAAATACCTTCCCCACGAATCTTCATTTGTTGTACTGAAAAATGGAATTCTGAAACTTGTTTTTGTCTTTTTGCTTTCCGCAGTTCCGGCTCCGGTATTCAGATTTTCGGTATAGATTAATTTTCCGTCAACAGTGAAACTGAATTGATAATTTCCTTTTTTAAGCAATTCATCAACGGTTAAAGAAGAATCCAGCTGATGTAAATAATTAACCAAAGAATTATCTAAAAAAATCCTGATGTCGAAATTTTTATCTTCCTGAAATATCATCGTTTTCAAAAAATCACTTTCCTTTATATTTTCCAGAGGAATGACTTTATCCAAAAAGACAATTTTATTTAAATGATTTTTATGAACAGAGTTTTCGATTTTTTCGGGTTCAACAATATTTTGGGCGAAGAAAAAGCTGTTAATTAATATAAGAACGAATAAAAGGCTTGTTTTCATTTTAAATTTTATCTACACAAAAGTAGACATCGTTTCCCTGAAAAAATAGAACGGAATTAACGTTTTCCCGCTTTCCTGAAGATTATATCATTATCTTTATCAAGTTTTTAAACCTTGACAAGGATAAACTGAAGAACGATACACAATCATCCGTGAGAATCCGTACGATCTGTGAGGAAATTTCATTTCAAAATCTTCCTGTATTTCAAAGGTGTAATCCCAATATTTTCTTTAAAGCAGCGGATAAAATGACTCTGATCTGAAAATCCGCATTCCAGTGCAACTTCCGATAAAGATTCAAAATCATTCAAAATTTTTAAGGATTTCTCAACCTTTAATTTTCTTACATATTCTCCCAAATTGCATTGAAAATATTTCTGAAAATCTCGGCTTAAATGCATCGGATGAATATTTAAAACTTTTGAAAGCTCGTTTAAACTCAGTTTTTCGGTAAAACGTTCGTGCAGAATTTCATCAATATGTTTTACCCAGATCGGCTTCTTCTGAGAATGATCTTTTTGATGAGACAACTGGCTGAAAATATTTAATAACAATTGGTTGATGGTGAGTTCCACAGAAATATCATTCAGTTTGGTTTCTTTGAAAATCTGGTAAGTCAGTAACTTCAAATCCGGAATTCTGATATTAAAACTTCCTTCAACATTATCCTTCGAAAGCTGAAATTTTTCAAACCACTTTTCTGTAATTTCTATATGAAATCCTCTGGTGAAAATATCCGGTTTTATGTTGTAATGCGCATCTTCCCAATGATGATACAGCAGTGTTCCGGCAGAACAATCGTAAATTTCTTTCTTATTTCCCTCCGTCATATTTCCCTGAAGCAGAAAGGTGAAATAGGGATTCTCATGATAATGCCAATCGACAAAAGGATGCGTATATTCCGTATCTGTAATCGTTAACCCATCAAAATGTAAGGTTTTATGGGTTTGCCCGAAAAATTCACCATGACGAAGGTTTTTCATATTATAGTTTTTGGGTTAAATTTTCAATCTGTTGATACATTTTATTGAAAAATATTTTTCTGTCACGGTTTCCCGAAGTGTTCAGCGATTTTGAATTTTTAATCTGATGGTCAAAATAATTCAGTGTTTCGTTACACGTTTTTTCATCATTAATGAGAATATAACCAAACATATTGGTAGGAATGGCAAAGAGTGACTGTTTCGGATGATGAAAAAAGATGTCATTGGAAAGATGCATCAGTTCATTTTCGTACAGCTGGAATTTCGGATTGTTTTCTATTTTTTCTTCTAAGTAGCGGATAAGTTCCGTTAACTCCTGAAGAATGATCTGCGCTTCCTTCTGTTTCAGATGCCCCGTTTCAAAGTAAAACAAAATTTGCTGTAAGATACTCGAAATGGTACTGTTATTCCATAATTCAATAACATTCTGTTCCTCATATTTCTTTCTGAGTTCTTTTGTGTCGAGCTTGAAATCAGGAGGCGAAAACTCCAGAAAAGGAATGAAAACCTGTTTGGAATTAAGCAGATTCATCCACACATACACTTTAAAACGGGAAAGCATCGAATCCGAAAGCGTATAGAAGAACGGAATATCTTTCGCCGAATAATAAATAGTCATTCCTTTTGAAAGCGGAAGACTTTCAAACACATTGAGGTTGTTCTGGAAAAATGATTTTAAATCTTCAGTTTCTGTAACGGCGCTTGTTTTTCTTACTAAAATCTGGCGGTCAGAAGTCTGGAACTGATCCAGAGAAATCTGAAAATACTTTGCCAGTTCCAAAGCTTCCTCAAAACTGAATTTTGCTTTCAGGGAAGTTCTTCGGTGTGCCGCATCGTAGCTGATGTTAAGAATATTGGCAATTTCGTCATTTAACGATCTGTCACCAATTTTCTTTCGGATTTCTTTAAGCAAACGTTCCTGATACATTGTTTTGCGATTTTCACAAATTTAGTTTTTTATTTTAATTTTTTTTCACATTCATGAAAATGAATTTCAAAATTAGCTTTGGGGTATAATTTTTAAAATAAAGAATAATGAAAAAAATAATCTCTTATTTATGCCTATTGCTTTTCACATTAAATTGTGCGGGTTTCAAAAACATAGAATTGCCGGAATCTGTTATTGAAAATAATAATATTGAAAATATTAATGGCACCTACGAAAATTTTGCTTCTTCGGGGAATGGTTTTTATGTTAGAATGCTTACAGATGTTTTTGACCGGAATACGAATATGTTTAACTGGAAAGATAAATATGATCCAAAAAACACAAAAGTTAAACTACAAATGATTGAAAAAAATAAATTAAATGTTATTTTTTTTAAGAATGAAAAGATTGTTTTCAATAAAAATTTGCGTGTAGAATTGAAGGAAGACGGGTATTTATACTTAAAGGAAAAAAGATTTATGCTTGACGGAATTCCTTTGGTATTGGGAGGATGGAATATCCAAAAATCCAGACTGGGAGTTGATGAAAACAATAATTTGAGGATTCAAAGCAATTACTTTTATTGTAACGGGTTTGCCGTTTTGATGAGCGATTGGAAAACACTTCATTATAATTTAACATTTGAAAAACAATAAATCATGAAAAATATTACACTGTGCATAGTATTGTTCTTTTGTAGTTTTTGCAATGCGCAAAAATGGCAGCCGATTTATTATATAGACTATTCTTATGCAGACAGGCATCTTTTGCGTGGAGGTTTTGAATTTGTTGTGATGAATGACAACCATCAAAACAAACTTTTTTTAGGAACAGGTTATGGAATCGTGAATTATAATGGAAAGTTGCATGGAATTCCGGATCTGCATTTAAGTTATAATCTGGGAACGGTTTTGTTTATTAAAGCAGGATCTTCTCTTTATCATGCCTATTCTTTAGCAGGAATTTCAATGCTTAATACCTGCGATATCGGAATAGGATATTCTAAGTCTTTTAATAATAGCAATGTGCAAATACAAGGATTCACAGCGGGAATTACCTTTAGATTGACTAACAAAGAGAATGTCTACGGAAGGCTAAAAATAGGATTTTAAAAACAGTGCCGTCATGAAAACAATACCATATCTATTAATCGCCACAAGATTTTGTTTGGCTCCGATCATTCTTTTATCAGCTTATTTTAAAGGAGAAGAATCCCGGTTTTTAATTTTAAGCTTAATGTATTTTGGTTTATTAACCGATATTTTCGACGGAATCATAGCCCGGAAAGCCGGAGTTTCCTCAGAAAAACTGAGGAGATTAGACAGTCAGACCGATTTGATATTCTGGCTTTCCTTAGGATTTGCAGCTTATTTTCTAAATTCTGAATTAATAAAAAAGGAATGGAAAGGAGTTGCTTTGATTTTCGCAATGGAAGCACTTTGCTATGTAATAAGTTGGCTAAAATTCGGGAAAGAAACCTGTACTCATGCTTTTTTATCGAAAATGTGGGGCTTAAGTCTGCTGATTGCTTTTACGTATCTTATTGGTTTTCAACAGGCAGGTTGGGCTTTTTATCTCACCGTTGTATTGGGATTTATTGCTCATATTGATGTTATTTTAATCATTTTAATTCTTCCGAAATGGCAGTATGATGTTCCGAGTGCTTACCATGCATGGAAAATAAGAAAAGGAAGGCAGAGGAAAAAAACGATATTTTTCAATTAATTATCTTAAAGTTTTCGTTAAATAATTGATAAATGATTTTGTAAAAAGACAGCGGAATCACCAAGTTCCGCTGTCTTTTTAGTCTCTCGGACATAAATTTTCACAAGATGTATTATCAGTAAATGAAAGGACAGTCGAGAGAATTCTTCATAAAAGAGACCTGAAATAGACTGCCTGATTTATAAAGTGGGATTTTACCTTTGCAGGAGCTTTGCCTTGTTCAGATAAAACCACTCAATAAAAACCAGATTTGGGACCCAGCAAAGAAAACCTAATGTCTGATATACTTCAGAAAAATGAGAAAGCTCAAAACCATATATGCTCCAGATAAATACAAGCCATAAACGCAACGTTACCGAAGCAAATGTCAACGCATAATTGCGGACTATCCAGATCCTAAAAGCAGACATATCATCTTTCTTATCAGCAATAACCGACTGAATTATAGATAAAATCCAGATAACATCAAGGGTGAAAAAACCTATTTTATTTACCAAGCCACCTTGAGCATAAGTTGCTACATAGAGACCAGTTACGGCGCTTATTAATACTGAAAAATAATATACTTTTCGTAAAATGATATTTGAAGCCGGAAATTTATCCCGAACCCTTTTCATTAGTTGGAACATACCTGCGAATAACGCTACAGCTCCAAATCCTGCATGAACAGCAATCGAAAAACTATGTTGGGTATACTCAATCTTTTGTTGCGGCGAGACAGTTGTACCGGGAGACAAATAAATATACGAGTAAAATGTATATAAAGTCATTGCAATAACTGTTATAATGATAAACAGGTTAACTATCTTTTTCATTTTTTTTCTATAATTACAATATCAATCGTATAATTACTCCTCTTTTACAGATTCTTTTTTTCCTCCAAATGTATAGCCTACACTTACATTCATCAGAAATTGCGAACCTGCTATTCCAATATTTGAGGCTTTTAATGTTTCCTCTTTGTTTGTGAACTTATTATAATAGGTGAATTTATTATCTGTAAGGCTACTCGCAATATTAGGCCACCAACGCAGACTTGTACTTGTTGTAATGCCTTGCAGCCAGTTATCCTTTTTATGAAACGGCATATAGCGGTAATAGGCACCAAGCCCCAAAGAATACGTTTTATAGGCTTTTATCAAATTAGACTTGTTTTGGGTTTCTCCATCATAATATACTTCCCAGCTATGGATTTTTGATTCAATTCTTACATCGAAATATGAACTGAAACGATATCCGATTCCAAAACCTGTTGAATACGGCAAATGATAAGCTAAATGTTGAGTTTTAGCATCGCCCGTAATGGTTCCTCCCGACATATTTAATAAAAATCCGTGGGAATAATCAAAACTCATTCTTTTTGAAAAGTAGGTTATTTCAATATTGCCGCCTTTCAGCAAGATGGGCTGAATCAGACCTGCCAAAACACTAACCCGGTTTGAGTATAAAAGGTCTTTTTTTTCTTGTGCAAAGGAAATCTGAGTGAGCAGGAAAACTGCTGCTCCTGCGAAAATTTTTTTTATTGAAATCTGCATTGTACCTGTTGTTTAAATTGTTAGACAGTACAAAGCTCGTTCATGCTATTTGTATTCTACTGAACATTTGCTAAAAAATGAGGTACATTAAACACCTCTTCGCAGTCTGCTCAAATGTTGTGGAGACATCCCAAGATAAGAAGCAAGGTATTGCAAAGGAACAGTCTGAATTAAAATAGAATTATTTTTCAGTAAAAACTGGTACCGTTCATCCGCAGAATTATTCAGGAAAAGAGAAATTCGCTTTTCCATAATTATAGCCAGATTTTCTGCAGCCAATCTTCCAAATTCCTGAGCAGCCGGAATTTTTTGATAGAGTGTTTCCAAGTCTTGCTTCCTGATCGTAAACAACTCACTAGGCAGAACAGCCTGTATGTTTTCTGTAGACAAATTTTGTGTTGTAAAACTTGAAAAAGAGGTTACAAATTCATCAGGCAAAGAAAAATAGCAGGTTGTTTCTTCACCTTTGGCGTTAGGGTAAAATATTCGTAGCATTCCTGTTTTTATGAAAGCCACTTGGTCACAACGTTTACCAATTTCCAGAAAATAGTCGCCCTTTTTCAATGATAAAGGATTGAAAAGAGAAACCATAAAATCAAGATCACTGTCCGAAATTGAAATCGTTTTTTTTATTATTTGCCGAAGGGAAGTATCCATATTTATTTCAAATATAAATATTATTATCTTAAATATTGATGCGTTTGAATGAAGGGGGATCTTGAAAGCATTATTTCAAAATCAAAAAATAGAATGTCAGCTCAAAAAAGCGCCGAAATAAGTTCATTTTTAAAAAAACAGCGTAATCTTCAAATTGTGCTGTTTTTTTGTAACTTTGCAGACATTAATTTTTACAGAAAAATTTTAATCAACAAATGAAAAAGCAGACAATTAAGGAAATCCTACAGGATTACAAGAAAGTATTACATCATGACATTACGGTTTACGGTTGGGTAAGAACGTTCCGTGCAAATCGCTTCATTGCGCTTAATGATGGTTCTACGATTAATAATTTGCAGATTGTTGTTGATTTTGAAAATTTCGACGAAGAGATTATCAGCAAGATCAGTACAGCTTCTTCCCTTAAGATTGTAGGAGAAGTAGTAGAAAGTCAGGGAGCAGGACAGGCTGTTGAGATTTTAGCGAAAAAGATTACCATTTTAGGAGACAATTTTACTGAAGAAAGAGACAAAACCATTCTTCAGCCTAAAAAACACTCATTGGAAACTTTGAGAGATCAGGCACATTTGAGATTCAGAACCAATTTATTCGGAGCCGTTTTCAGAGTGCGTCATGCGGTAAGTTTTGCGGTACATTCTTTCTTTAACCAAAACCAGTTTTTCTACATCAACACACCGGTTATTACAGGAGCTGATGCAGAAGGAGCCGGAGAAATGTTCGGAGTAACGAATTTTGATCTGAATAATATTCCGAGAGACGAGCAGGGAGACATCGATTTTGCTCAGGATTTCTTCGGAAGAAAAACAAATTTAACAGTTTCCGGACAGCTTGAAGGAGAAACTGCAGCGATGGGATTGGGAAGGATTTATACTTTCGGACCTACTTTCCGTGCAGAAAATTCTAACACAACCCGTCACTTGGCAGAATTCTGGATGATTGAGCCGGAAGTGGCTTTCAATAATCTGGAAGACAATATTGATCTGGCGGAAGATTTCTTAAAATATGTAATTAAATATGTATTGGATCACTGCAAAGATGATCTGGAATTCTTAGATAAACGTTTTGAGGAAGAACAAAAATCGAAACCTGAAAAAGACAGAGCCAAAGAAGGGCTGATTGAGAAACTTGAGAATGTGATTGCTAAACGTTTCAAGAGAGTTTCTTATACGGAAGCTATTGAGATCTTAATGAACTCGAAAGAAAATAAGAAAGGTAAATTCCAGTATCCTGTGGAAAACTGGGGAACCGATCTTCAGTCTGAACACGAGAGATATCTGGTAGAAAAACATTTTGAAAGTCCAGTAGTTCTATTTGATTATCCAAAAGAGATCAAAGCGTTCTACATGAAACTGAATGAAGACGGTAAAACCGTTGCTGCAATGGATGTACTTTTCCCTGGAATCGGAGAAATTATCGGAGGTTCTGAAAGAGAAGCAAGATTGGATGTTTTAAAACAGAAAATGGCAGAAATGCATGTTGATGAGCACGAACTGTGGTGGTATTTAGATACCAGAAAATTCGGTTCTGTACCGCATGCAGGATTTGGTTTGGGATTGGAAAGATTAGTTCTTTTCGTAACAGGAATGACGAACATCAGAGATGTAATTCCTTTCCCGAGAACGCCGAAAAACGCTGAGTTTTAATTTTTAATAAAAACATATAGAAAAATCCTTCTGATCTTATCGGAAGGATTTTTTTATTAACTTTACCTAAAATAATGATGATGAGCACAATTACCATACATACGGAAAACGAAAATCAGATCAATCTTCTGAAAGCTCTTTTGAAAGAGCTGAAAATTAATTTTGAGATTAATAAAGAAGAAAAACTTACGGATTGGCAGAAAGAGAAAATTCAAAAAGGTATTTCAGATATTTCTGAAGGGAAATTCTCATCAAGCGAATCTGTAGCTGAAAAAGCAAGAAAATGTTTAGGGTAATCTGGTCTCATCAGGCAGAATCAGATTATCTGGATACGCTTCAATATTGGATCAGACATAATAAATCGATAAAATATTCTTCAAAATTAATGGCAGAAGTTGAAAAAAAGGAAAAACTTATTGCAGAAAATCCGAATATAGGTTCTCCCTCTGAAATTGATCGTGTGAAATATGTTTTAATTGATAAAAATTTTTCACTGTATTATAGAATCAATAAAGAGGTTATTGAAATTCTTGCGTTTTGGGATAACAGAAGAGATCCGGAAAATCTGGATATATAAAAATAAAAAAGCCCTGAAAATCATGCTTCAGGGCTTTTGTTGTTTATTTTAAATAGCTTATTATACAT
This sequence comes from Chryseobacterium sp. HMWF035, assembly GCF_003094695.1. Lineage (NCBI taxonomy): Bacteria > Pseudomonadati > Bacteroidota > Flavobacteriia > Flavobacteriales > Weeksellaceae > Chryseobacterium > Chryseobacterium sp. HMWF035. The sequence continues at coordinate 31,827 of NZ_QEHP01000049.1, forward strand.
TGTTGAATACAAAAATCGTGCTAAAATTTAGTTTTGTCAAAAAAAAGTACTAAATTCGTAGAATATGTTATGTTAAAACACCAACTAGTAATATGCTAAAACAACACTTACAACTCAAATTAGGACAAAAGCTAGCTCCCCAGCAAATCCAATTGATGAAGTTGATCCAGCTTCACACATTGGAGTTTGAAGAGGAACTTGAGAGGGAGTTAGAAGAAAACCCGGCATTAGAGATCGCAAAAGAAGAATCTAAAGAGGATGATTATTCTTCTATGGAAGATTCATATGAAACAGAAGGTACAGAAAGCATTGAAACAGATTTTGATGTAGACCAGTATCTTTACGATGATGAACCGAGCTATAAAACGTCTTCCAGTAACTATTCTTCCGATGATGAAGAATTTGATAATGAAAGTCTTTTAACGGAAGGACAGTCATTATACGATTATCTTTTGGAGCAGATTCATCTTGCCAACATCAATAAAGAAGATTTGAAGATTGCGGAATATCTTATCGGGAATCTCGATACAGACGGATATTTAAGAAGAGAGATCAAATCTATTGTGGATGATCTTGCCTTTTCTCAGGGAATTTATACAACCAAAGAAAATGTAGAAGATATCCTTGAAAATTATGTGCAGAAACTGGATCCTCCCGGAGTAGGAGCGCGAGGTCTTCAGGAATGCCTGCTGCTGCAGATTGAGAAAAAAGTAAGTTCAGATAAAGCCGTTTCTCTGGCTGCCAATATTCTGAGACATCAGTTTGATGCTTTAACGAACAAGCACTACAACAAAATCATCCAGAAATACGATATTGAGGAAGAAGATCTGAAAGATGCTTTAGACGAAATTTCAAAATTATCTCCAAAAGTTGGCGGAAATTTCGATACTCAGACGATTACGATCAATCAGGAAATTATTCCGGATTTTGTGATTCAGGTGAAAGACGGACAGGTTATTCCGATGCTGAACAGCAAAAATGCACCTACTTTAAGAGTTTCAGAAGAATACAAAGATATTTTATCCACTTATTCCCACGATAAGAATTCTGCAGAACACAAACAGGCTGCATTGTTCATCAAGCAGAAATTAGATGCTGCAAAATGGTATATTGATGCAATTAATCAGCGTCAGAATACATTATTGCAAACCATTACTGCGATTGTGAAATTTCAGAAAGACTATTTCCTTACCGGAGATGAAAAATCTTTGAGACCCATGATTCTTAAAGATATTGCCGATATTACTGGCTTCGATATTTCAACGATTTCAAGAGTGGTAAAAAGCAAATACGCCGATACTCCGAACGGAATTATTTATCTGAAGGATCTGTTCTCGGATAGCTTAACAAATGATGATGGGGAAGAGGTTTCTACAAAAGAGATCAAGATGCACCTTCAGGAAGTTATCAGCAAAGAAAATAAGAGAAAACCATTAACGGATGATGCTTTGGTGGTGATCTTAAAAGAACAGGGATACAATATTGCCAGAAGAACGATTGCAAAGTATCGTGAACAGCTTAATATTCCGGTAGCAAGATTAAGAAAAGAACTTTAAAAATAACAGAAAAGCATTTCAAACTGAAATGCTTTTCTTTTTATCTGATTAAAAAGGGGTCTGCTGTACACAAGTTGAAGTGCAGTAGTTAAATACATAAGGAACTCCCTGGTTATTCACATTTAAATCATAGCAAGGATCCGGACTTACAAGACAAAAGCATCTTCCGCTGCCTTTCACACTTTTCAACTCTTTTCTGTTTAATTTTTTTAAATTTTTCATAGTAATTTAATTTATTTGATTTTCCTACTCTATAAGCTTTTCGGATTACGCTGTATTTAATTGTTTATTTTTTCCAGTCCCAATTCTTTTACAGAAACTTCACGCATTTCCACTTTTCGGATCTTTCCGGAAATCGTCATCGGGAATTCATCCACAAACTTCCAGTATTTCGGAACTTTATAATGGGCGATTCTGCCTTTACAATACTCTAAAAGTTCTTCTTCCGTTACCTGAAAACCTTTTCTCACTTTCACCCACGCCATAACTTCTTCTCCGAATTTTTCGCTTGGAACTCCGATAATCTGAACATCAAGAATGTTGGGATAAGTGTATAAAAAATCTTCAATTTCTTTAGGCGAAATATTTTCACCGCCGCGAATAATCAGATCTTTTATCCTGCCCGAAATCGTAATGTAGCCTTCATCATCCATTACTGCCATATCTCCGGTATGCATCCATCTTCCTTCATCCAGAACCTTTTTGGTGTTTTCAGGATCGTTCCAGTATTTCAGCATTACGGAATAACCTCTTGTACACAGTTCCCCATGTTCGCCACGCGCGACAACTTTTCCGTTTTCGCCAATGATTTTTATTTCCAGATGATCCTGAACGGTTCCTACCGTATTTACCTGCTTTTCAAATGGAGTTCCGATTAAAGTCTGGGTAGAGACAGGAGAGGTTTCCGTCATTCCGTAGCAGATGCTCATTTCCTTGATATTCATGAGGCTTTCTACTTTTTTCATAATTTCTGGCGGACAAACGGAACCAGCCATGACACCCGTTCTTAAACTTGAAAAATCAAAAGTTTCGAAATTTTTTACCGCTAATTCAGCAATAAACATGGTCGGAACTCCGTAAAGCGAAGTGCATTTTTCATCGGAAACAACTTTTAAGGTAATTTCAGGATCAAAACTGTCATTCGGAATCACCATACAGGCTCCGTGAGAGGTACAGCAAATATTTCCGATCACCATTCCGAAACAGTGATAAAAGGGAACAGGAATGCAGACTCTGTCTTTTTCGGTATACTTTAATCGAATTCCGATAAAATATCCGTTGTTTAAAATATTATGATGAGAAAGAGTGACGCCTTTAGGAAAACCTGTCGTTCCTGAAGTGTACTGAATGTTGACCGGATCGTCAAACTGTACATGTTCTTCAAAACTATGCAATGTGTCATCCGAAATTTCCTGTCCGTTATTTAAAAACTCTTCCCAGTTATCATCAAAGAAAATTTCAGATTTTAAAGTCGAACAGAACTCTCTTGCATCGGCAATCATCTGTTTATAATCGCTGGATTTAAAAGCCAGAGATGAAAAAATGTGGGACATTTCAGACTGGTTAATCACAAAGATCAGCTCACTGGTTCTGTAAGCGGGATTTATGTTCACCAAAATAACCCCGATTCTTGCGGTTGCATATTGTAAAAGAACCCATTCGTAACGGTTTGTAGACCATATTCCGATGCGGTCTCCGGATTTTGCTCCCAGAAAGATCAGTGCTTTTGCAACGGCTGTTGTCTGATTATAAAATTCCTGATAAGTGGCGCGGTAATTTTGATGTACGCAGATTAAAGCTTCCTGATTGGGGAATTTTTCAACGGTATGTTTAAGATTGCTTCCAATGGTTTCTCCTAATAATGGAATGTCGGAAGCACCGTGAACATAAGATATTGGCATAGAATGAAAGATTTGGTTAAATAAAATTAACAATAATATCTTAAATTCCTGCTTTTTTCAGTTTAAATTTCCTGCGAATCGATTTCTTTCAGCTGAGTTAAATTCTTATCAAGCTTTTTGATGATAATCCCATAAACAACTCTGTAATACAGCCATACCATTATTACTGTAAAAGCAGTGCTTATAATGATACCTGCTATAAATCCTATAAGCGTAGAATTGGTAATTTCTACATTTTGAGTATTTAAAATATAAAAAACAAAAATTGTGAAAATAGATGTAAAAGTAATCAGTAACGCAATATTAATTAAAATAAAAGCATTCACTGTCTTCTTAAATTTAATGATCTTAAGGATAAATCTTTTAAGATTTTCCTCAATTTTTATAACCTTATAATTTTGATAAAATTTAAATACAAAATAGGCAGTAATGGCTAAACTTAGAACTTTTAAGACCAGATAAATATTGTCGAATGTATTTTCTAATTCCGAAGTTCTCTGTACACCGAGTTTTGTAAGAATATTAATGAAAGAGTTGGATTCCTTTCCCTGAATGATGTAGAATAATCCTATTAATGTAAAGAATAAAAATTCGATAACGCTGATCCAGAAAATGTACTTTACGTAATTGCGCGATTTTTTGTTGAGCATCTGAAGGATCTCATTGTAATCATATTTTTCCTGAACAGGCTGTTCCTGCCATGTTTTCTTAAAACTGTCCAAATCAAATTCAGGCATATTTTTCCATCTGTTCTTTAAGGGTTTTCTTTAATCTGTTCATTTTCACACGCGCATTTACTTCGGTGATTCCTAAGTTTTCTGCAATATCCTTATAAGGCAAATCATCCAGATACATCATCACGATTGCTCTTTCCACATTGGGAAGCGTCTTGATTACTGTATACAAAAGTGATACCTGTTGCTGTTTTTCATCATCATCTTCCACAAAATCTGCATGATTGATGTCTAATTCATTCGTCTGCAGGCTTTTGCTTTTTTTTCTGAAAAGAGTAATGGCTGTATTTAAGGCAACACGGTACATCCACGTGGAAATTTTGGAATTTCCTTTAAATGAGTCATAACTTCGCCATAATTGTAACACAATTTCCTGAAAAAGATCTTCCTCATCCTCCAAAGAATTGGTATAAAGACGCGAAACCTTGATAATCAATCCCTGATTATCCTTAATAAGCTGCGCAAATTCCTTTTCCTTTGAAGCCAATTGGGATGTTTAATTTTGTAGCACGAAGATATGATATAATTTGAGAATTTGAAAATTAAGTAATTTGAAAATGAATGGATAGGGCAAACCCAATATAATAATTCTGCTTTTAAATTGAAAATTATCAAATTATCACATTGTCAAATTTTCAAATTATCTATCTTTGCAGCCACGAGAAAATCGGCTTGTTGATTTCCCGTTTCACGGGAGGTAGGAAAGTCCGGACACCGTAGAGCAGCAAAACGGATAACATCCGTCACCCGAGAGGGTAGGACAAGTGCAACAGAAAGGATGTACAGTTCGGCTGTAGTGAAACCAGGTAAACTCTTTGTGGTGCAATGATAAGTATATCGGTTCTTTTCAGCAGTGAAAATAGGAGTTGCTCGCTCTGAAAGCCGAGGGGTAATCAGCTAAAGTTTTGCAGCAATGTAAGACGCAGATAAATAACAGGCACTTCTTCGGAAGAACAAAATCCGGCTTATAGATTTTCTCGTGGTTTTTTTATGCTGGAAGTTAGAGGCTGGAAGAAGGAAGTCTTCAACGCAATCATTTAAACCTCCCTCTTCAAGCTTCCTTCCCCATTTCAAATTATTCGCTTTCCAGTTGTTTTTTTGCTTTCGCTAAATCTTCGCGATCCTCTTCCGATAATTTAGGGTACTGCAGATTCATTTTTTCTAAAGCATCAATAATAATCTGTATCGCGGCAACTCTTGCAAACCATTTGTTATCAGCCGGAAGAACATACCAAGGCGCGTAATCTTTTGAAGTCTCATTGATTGCCGTTTCGTAGCATTCCATATATTTTTCGAATAAAGCCCTCTCCGGAAGATCGGCGGCGGAAAATTTCCAGTTTTTCTCCTGTTCGTTAATTCTGTCGAGAAGTCTTTTCTTTTGTTCGTCTTTAGAAACATTCAGGAATATTTTTACAACGGTCGTTCCGTTTTGGGCAAGATGCTTTTCAAAATTTCTGATGCTTTCATAGCGGTTTTCCCAGAATTTATCATCAAAATCTTTAATGGATTTCCATGTTTTTTCGCTTAAATTATATTCAGGATGAACTTTGCAGACCAGTACACTTTCGTAATGAGATCGGTTAAAAATTCCGATCATTCCTTTTTGGGGTAGTGCCAAATAATGTCTCCATAAAAAATCATGGGTATATTCTTTCGAAGTGGGAGTTTTGAAGCTCGTTACATTACAGCCTTGCGGATTCACTCCCCCGAAAACGTGTTCAATCATGCTGTCTTTTCCTGCGGCATCCATCGCCTGAAGTATCACTAAGAGAGACTGGCTTCCATCCGAATACAATTTCTCCTGAAGCTCACGAAGCTTTTCTTTTTCGTTTAATAATAATTGTTCCCCTTCTTCTTTAGTAAGTTTTCCTTTGTATTCTGTTGAAGCTTTTTTAATGGAAAATTTACCTTTTATCAAAAAATCGTCTGAAAAGTTAGTGTCCATGTTTATTTTAAATTATTAAAAAGATTAAAGATTAATTTTGGTCACAATCTATCAGCTAAAAACCGTTAACCATCAACTAACCTAATATAAATGTAATAAAAAAACCGCCTCCATGAGACGGTTTCGTTTATTTTAGTAGAAATTTTACCATTATGCAGCAGTTTTAGCAGCAGCTTTAGCCGCTTTTTTTGCTTCCTTTTTCGCAGCTTTCGCAGCCGCTTTCTCTTCTTTAGCTTTAGCCTTCAATTCCTCTGGAGTCAATGGCTTTGGATCCGGAGCATTAGGGTCTACGTTTCCTTTGATGTAGATTACACTTCTGCTGTTTACAGGGTCGTTAGAAAATACTTCGATCATTTTGTTGAAACCACCGTTGATTGCAGTATTGTATCCTACCTTGATTTTAGCTGATTTTCCGGGTAGAATAGGATCCTGGCTGAATTCCGGAGTTGTACATCCGCAAGATGCTTTTACATTCGATAAAATAAGAGGCTTATCTCCTGTATTGGTTACCGTAAAGAATCTGATACCGTCTGAACTTGGCTTTACATTTCCGTAATCGAAAGTAGTTTTGTCAAACGTAATCGTTTGTGCAGATGCAATAGCGAATGTTCCGAATAATGCAATTCCTGCGATTAATTTTTTCATATTCTTGAATATTAAATATGTTGTTAGATAAATTTTGAGAAACAAAGTTAAAAATTATTTTAATTCATACTTAAAATATTTTTCTTTAGACTATTTTTGCAAATTGTAAATTAAAGTAAAAGAATTTATGCAGATTTCAGAAAAGTACAATCCACAGGAAACAGAACAAAAGTGGTACAATTACTGGTTGGAAAATAAATACTTCCATTCAGAGCCCAATGACAAGCCGCCTTATACTGTTGTAATTCCTCCGCCAAACGTTACGGGGATTTTGCACATGGGGCATATGCTTAACAATACCATTCAGGATGTGCTGGTCCGTCGTGCAAGAATGCAGGGCTTTAATGCTTGCTGGGTTCCGGGAACAGATCACGCTTCCATTGCTACGGAAGCGAAAGTGGTTGCTAAACTGAAGTCTGAAGGAGTCAATAAATCTGATATTACAAGAGAAGAGTTTTTAAAACACGCCTGGGAATGGACCGATAAATACGGAGGAACAATTCTTGAGCAGCTTAAAAAATTAGGATGTTCATGCGATTGGGACAGAACCCGTTTCACGATGGAACCCAAACTTTCTCAGCAGGTGATTAAGTCTTTTGTTGATCTTTACAACAAAGGACTCATTTACCGTGGGTACAGAATGGTAAACTGGGATCCCGAAGCAAAAACCAATATTTCCGACGAAGAAGTAATCTTTAAGGAACAGAATGGGAAATTATACTTCCTGAAATATGCCATTGAAGGCTCAGAAGAATTCCTGTCAGTAGCGACAACGCGTCCGGAAACTATTTTCGGGGATACTGCAGTGTGTATCAATCCTAATGATGAGAGATACGCTCATTTAAAAGGTAAAAAAGTAATCGTACCGATCGTTAACAGAGTAATTCCGATTATAGAGGACGAATATGTAGATATCGAATTCGGAACAGGGGCTTTGAAAATTACGCCTGCTCACGACATCAATGATTACGAAATCGGACAAAAACACAATCTTCAGATGATTGATGCTTTGGATGATGACGGAAATCTGAACGATCACGGTTTACACTACGCCGGAAAAAACAGATTCGAGGTAAGAAAGCAGATTGCGAAAGAACTGGAAGAAAAAGATCTTTTGCTGAAAGCAGAAGATTACGTAAATAAAGTAGGAACATCAGAAAGAACAGGCGCGGTAATTGAGCCTAAAGTTTCTGTACAGTGGTTCCTGAAAATGTCTGAAATTGCAAAACCAGCTTTGGATGTTGTAATGGATGATGAGGTTAAATTTTATCCTGAAAAGTTTAAAAATACCTACAAGCACTGGATGGAAAACATCCGCGACTGGAATATTTCCCGACAGCTTTGGTGGGGACAGCAAATTCCTGCGTTCTATTATGGTGACGGAGAAAATGATTTCGTAGTTGCAGAAACTATCGAAGAAGCATTAGAACTTGCAAAACAAAAAACCAACAACGATCAACTGACAACTGACAACTTAAAACAGGACGAAGATGCTTTAGATACATGGTTCTCTTCATGGTTGTGGCCAATGTCTGTTTTCGATGGACTGCTTGATCCTGAAAACAAAGACATCAATTATTATTACCCGACTTCAGATTTGGTTACAGGTCCGGATATTATTTTCTTCTGGGTAGCAAGAATGATTATGGCAGGGTTGGAATACAGAAAAGAAGTTCCGTTTAAAAATGTTTATTTCACAGGAATTGTAAGAGATAAGCAGAGAAGAAAGATGTCTAAATCTTTAGGAAATTCACCGGATCCGTTGGAATTAATGGATAAATACGGAGCAGATGGAGTTCGTGTAGGAATTTTATTAAGTTCTGCAGCAGGAAACGACCTTCTTTTTGATGAAGATCTAATGCTTCAGGGAAGAAACTTTATGTCAAAGATCTGGAGTGCATTCCGATTGATCAATTTGTGGAATCATGAAGATAAACCGGCAAATTCAACAGAACTTCAGGCAATTGAATGGTTTGAAAATAAATTAAATAAAACAATTGCTGAGATCAACGATCAATTTGAGAAATTCAGAATTTCTGATGCTTTGCATTTGATTTATAAATTAATTTGGGATGATTTCTGTGGTTATTATCTTGAATCAATCAAACCAAATTATGGTGAAGGTATTTCAAAAGAAGTTTATAACAAGACTGTTGAACTTTTTGAAGAATTAATGAAGCAGGTGCATCCGTTTTTACCTTTCCAGTCAGAAGAAATCTGGCAGTTAATTTCTGAAAGAACAGCAGAGGAAGCGTTGGTTATCGCGCAGCAGAAAAAAGCAGGTGAATTTGATGAAGAAATAATTCGAAAGTTTGAATTTGCTTCAGAAATTATTTCCGGCGTTAGAAATTACCGTCAGACAAAAGGGATTTCTCCAAGAGAAGCTGCCGAAATTTATACAAATGCTTCAGAATTTCCTAACGAATCAGTGATTAAGAAATTGGCTAATGTTTCTGAAATTCATTTCGGAACAAAAACAGAGAAGCCGAGCTTTACATTTTTGGTGGGCGCAACAGAAATTTCAATTCCTTTAAGTGAAAACTTAGATTTGGGAGAAGAGAAAACGAAAACAGAAGAAGAATTAAAGTACCTGAAAGGATTCCTGATCTCTGTAGATAAAAAGCTTTCTAACGAAAAATTTGTTGCCAATGCAAAACCGGAAATTGTTGAGGTTGAAAGGAAAAAACAAAAAGACGCTCTCGACAAAATAGCAATTTTGGAAGAGAAGCTGAAAAATTTATAATTTAAAGGTTTTTAAGATTAAGGTTGGGTTTTACTCAGCCTTAATTAATCTTAGCAGAAAATTAAAGATGACACACATAGAAAACATCAAAAAACTGTTCTCCAAAAACTTCGTAGAAAGTCCCTTGCTGGAAAGCTTCGAAGTTGGGAAAATTTATCTTTCCAGTGGAAAGCTCGTTGCCTGTGATCCTCTTATTACAAACGATATGAAGCCATTTTCAACAGATTTTCCGAAAGGAGATTTTTCTGTTCTGCTGCATAAAGAGAGAGAAAGCAATTGTGTGGCGTATGCCGAAATCATTTTCAGCCAGTCAGAAATTACAGACTGGAAACTGGCGACAACAGAAGGGCAGAACGTAAAAGATCTTGCAGAAGGAGAAGTTTTCGGATATCCTGTGGAAAGCGGGATGGGCTGCTTTATGGATGTGGATACACAAAATAGTCTTAACGAACTGGAGCAAAGATTGTATCATAGCAAAGGAGTGGATTTTATGGGAATTTATGAAGAGTTTTTCCATGAATATTTCTTTGACGAAAAAGGAGCGATCGATCAGTTTGCCTTTTTAAAGCCCTCAGAAAATCATCCGGGAACTATTTTCGCCTTTGAGACAGGATATGGAGAAGGCTTTTATGCAAGTTATATTGCATTTGATAAAAATAATAATCCTGTAAAAATCGTAACAGAATTTATTGAAATTAGTTAATTTTAGTTAATTGTTTTTGAAATTATAATTTCATATCATAAATTTGTTAGAATCACGAAATATTAAACCCATAAGAAACACTAATGAATTTTTCCTCAGAACAGCCAAAGATTATCGTTGTAGGCAGCTCTTCGATAGATCTTGTTTTAGAAACCGAAAAAGTTCCCTGTGAGAACGAGACGGTTATTGCCCGAAAATCCGAAAGTTACTTTGGAGGGAAAGGAGCCAATCAGGCAGTTGGCGCGGCACGTTTGGGAGCAAGCGTGTATTTTGTAGGCTGTGTGGGAATGGATCCGCTTGGTCAGCAGATCATGAGGAATATGGTGAACGAAAATGTAAACGTAGGCTTTGTCTTCGAAACAGATCGTGAATCTACCGGTACAGCTTATGTCACCACTTCAGACGGCAGTGCAGCAATTGTAGTAGTTCCGGCTGCCAATAACTATCTTAGTGTAGAACATGTAGAGGCGGCAGATAAATATTTTCATACGGCAGATCTTGTGCTTCTTCAGCTTGAAGTTTCCATGAAGGTGATAGAGTATACAGTAAAAAAAGCCAAGAAATATGGTAAAAAAGTAGGTCTGTATGCTTCGCCTGCGCAACGATTGAGTGATGAAGTTTTAAATAATGTAGATTTTATTGTCGTAAAAAGCAATGAACTGCATATTGTTTTCGGAGAAGATCAGAGAGAAGAAATTCTTAAAAAATATTTCAATAAAGTTTTTGTAAGAGACGATATTAATTCTACTATTTATTTTGACGGTACGGAAATGAAGTACTGCAGAAACGATAAGGATAAGACTGCTTTTAAAATGGGAATGGGAGATGGTTTCACGGTAGGATTTTCTATTGCGTTATGCCACAAAAATTCCATAGAAGAGTGTGTGAAATTCGGGAATGAAGTTTCGGCAAGAGTTTCCGCGGAAAAAGGTTCCCAATGTGGTCTTCCAAGAGTTTCAGATTTCACGTCATAAGCTATTTGCTACATATCGAAACTTTTAAACTAAACATAAAATATAAAGTAAAATTTCCACTTTTATAGTGGATTTTTTCTTTTACCCATGAAAGAGCTTAAACTTACTACATCTGATCACGTTTCAATAATTGCCCATTTGTTTTTGCCGGAAAAAAGCAATCGTAAATTGTTGCTTATAAACTCTGCAACCGGAGTAAAACAGCAGGTTTACTTTTCCTTTGCGCAGTTTTTTTCCGAAAAAGGATTTACGGTCATCACCTATGATTATCGCGGAATCGGGCTTTCAAAACCTGAAAATATGAGAGGCTTTAATGCTTCCATGAGAATCTGGGGTTGCGAAGATTTTAAAGCCGTTACAGATTATATTCAGAAAAATTTTAACGATTATCATAAGTACTGTTTAGGACATTCAGTTGGTGCATTAATTTTAGGAATGAATAAAGATGCGGAAATCTTCGAAGAGTTTTTCTTCGTGGGAACCCAGAATGCTTTTGTGGGGCATCTGAAATTCAAAACAAAAATTGAAGCTTATCTCGGTTTCGGAATTGCCCAGCCTTTAACCACCGCATTACTAGGTTATTTCCCGGGAAATTGGTTCGGACTTGGAGAAAGTCTTCCGAAAAATTGCGCATATGACTGGAGAACCTTAATTTTAAACAAAAAATCGACCAACAGATTACTGGAGAAAATTGAGGATTATTCTAAAAATTTAACGCAGAAAGTATTTGTAATTTGTGCTGAAGATGATGCGTGGCTCACTGAAAAAGGCGTAAAAAGTCTGATGAACGATACCTATCCGAATCTTCAGCCTACATACAGACTGGTGAAAATTTCAGAATCGGAAAAAGGTGAAATCGGGCACATTAATTTTTTCAGAAGTTACAATAAGAAACTGTGGAATATTATTTTAAACGAAATTCCCTGATAAATCATTTTTTCTTTTTGACAAGTTGGTCGCCAAACATTTAAATGAATTGATAGTAATGAAGAATCTGATCCAAAACACGGTAGAATTTGTAAAAGAAAAACTGGAAGGTGCAGAAGCGGGACACGACTGGTTTCACATCGAAAGAGTATGGAAATTAGCCAAAAAAATAGCAGAAACAGAAAGCTGCAATCAGGAAGTTGTAGAACTTGCGGCTTTGCTTCACGATATTGCCGATCCCAAATTTCATAACGGCGATGAAACCCTTGCTTTGAAAGTTTCCCGTGAGTTTCTCGAAAGCCAGAATGCCGCGGAAGAATTAATTGAACAGGTTTTGTTCATTATTAAAAATATTTCCTTTAAAAACAGGGGAGAAGTTCCTCAAAATCTTCCTGTTGAACTGAAAATTGTGCAGGATGCAGACCGGATTGATGCCATCGGAGCCATCGGAATCGGAAGAACGTTCAACTTCGGAGGCTTTAAAAATAATCCGATGTATGATCCCAATGTAGAGCCTAAACTCAATATGTCTAAGGAAGAATATAAAAAATCCAACGGAACCACCATCAACCATTTTTACGAAAAACTTTTGCTGCTGAAAGATCTGATGAATACGGAAAAAGGAAAGGAAATTGCTGGGGAAAGACACGATTTTATGCTGAAATTCCTCGATCAGTTCTACAAAGAATGGAATGTTGAATAGTATTCTTTTGAAACCCTTTAAATAAGTATCTTTGCAGTATGGTATTTATTGTTCTGGTCATCTTCTGGGCTTCTGTTTTTTCTCTCCTGCTTTCCAAGCTGAAGAAAGGAAAGGGCGCAGAATGGGCAAAATTATTCCGCATTGTTACGATTATTTTTTCATTCTCTATCTTCACGTATTGGTTTATCAAGAAAAGCACGATAGGCATTGTAGAAAATTCCGTTGCGCTTCAGGTTATCAATAAACTACCGCAGCCTCTGGATTTTTATGTACTTACGCTGAATGATGCTGAAACTGGTAAAGTAGTCGATACGAAACATCTGGGAACCATCCGTCCGGAATATTACAGAATAGAATATCTGAAAATGGATAAGTCTGATGAATATTGGGTGGTAGGATATTTAGGCAAAAAAAATCTTGTATACTTCTCTCAGAATTCGGTCCCGAATAAAAATATAGATCAGATTATTGAAGTTCAGAATTATATTATTCAGAGTTCAAAACTTTCGGATCTGGCAAAAAAACAGATTGATGCTTATAATCATGAGAACGTAAAACTGGGAATCTGGATTACTTTAGATTTTCTGCTTCTGTTTCTCAACATTATGCTGCTTCTGAGAAAAAGAAAATAAAAAAATCCCAATCTTTGCTGAAGGTTGGGATTTTTTATTGGGTTAAAAGATTAAGGATAATCAAGAATAATCATGATTCTTTCTTTATGCTCTTCCGGACAGTTCTTAATCAGCTTATCTTTATTGTGCTTACTGATTTGTTTCGGTTCCAGCCATTCCGTAACATCGGAACTTAAGCTGTTGTTGTCGTATGTTCTTTTTATTTTTTCGTTCTCATAAAAAGTATACTCGTCACCGAGCCAGTTGCTGGTAATACTTATTGTACAAATTTCCTTTTCCATACTGTTATTGGTTTTTATTGTGCTTTGATTAATGTAGAATCTCTTCTTTCTAATTTACTAATTATAACAATATGAATAAAGGTTTTACAGTAATTTTTTTTACAGACAAAAAAGTGAATTATTTATATTAAAAATGCACTTTTTGTTATTAATTATCCCACTTATTGGTGAGTAAAATTAAAATTTGTTAAATCTTAAAATAAACTTCCTGTACTTTCTTTTGCCATTTCGGGGATGTGAATGTCTTTTTTCCACTCTTCATTCACTTTTTTGATGAAATAAGCGGAAAGCAGTGGAGAAGCCTTTTCAATATTCTGATGCACAAAAAAATACAGATTCTGCAATCCTTCGTTTTTCCATTGGGTAAGATGTTTCATCCAGTCATCCAGTCTGTCATAATCACTTTCTGCGTTGGCTCCAACATAGCGGATAAATGCATTCGGTGTGGTGAGACGCATATGAAGCATATCTCTTCTTCCTGCAGTATCTACAATAATGTTGGTGATGTTGTTTTCTTCAAACAGATCGCAGGTCTTATTAAGAATCTCTTCATCGGTAAACCAGTCTGTATTTCTCAGCTCTATCGCAAGAGGAACTTCTTTTGGCCAGTTTTTTACGAATTTTTCCAGTCTTTCATAATCTTTCGGCTTGAAATTATCGTGAAGCTGAAGGAATACCATTCCCAGTTTTTCATCAAAATTTAAAACCGCAGTTGCGAACTGGGTTACCACATCGTCTATATTTAGCAGTCTTCTGAAATGGGAAACTGTATTTGTTATTTTTGGGAAAAATTTAAAATCAGCGGGAGTTTTTTCTTTCCACGTCTGTACCTGTTCCGGAGTCGGCATACCGTAAAAGGTTGCATTCAGCTCAATAGAATTAAACTGCGTTGCATAATACGTGAGCTCATCTTTTGTACCTTTTGGATAAAAGCCTTTCAGGTCTGTCTTGTTCCATTTTGCGCATCCGATGGAGATGTTTTCCAGTCCTTTTTTATTCTGGTTTAATATTTCCTTGGTTCTGGGATGATCTTTGGGTAATGTAAAATCTATCTTTGAAGGATCTTCAACTTGTCCGAATTTCATATCTGAATATTTTTAGAATTAAAATGTATAACAAATATAAAACAAAACCACAGAAATTTTCTGTGGTTTGTCCGGTTATATAATTTAGTTAAGGTTTACTTTATGCCCTGCGTTACCATTTTATTAGAAACTACCGAATAAACACAGCCGGTTGACTTTAATGTAACCGTAATGGTTGCAGGAACCGATCTGTACGCTGTGTCACCATACGGCTCAACAATATTACCGTTAGAATCTTTTAAAGTTCTGCCTTTTACGGTATACGTCATTGTTGCCGTTCCGGTAAATCCGCTTGAAGGATAGAATGTTACAATTCCTGTATTCTTATTATAGCTCCATGTTCCCTGTGGGGTTACTTTTCTGCGGTATAAAGTAAGATCGGTATCTCCCGTTTTCGTAAAACTGAATGTAGTTTTATCGATATTGTTTTTATTCCCTGTAGGCGGAGTTGTAATACTGATGGGACCTTTGTAGGCAATATCGTTATCCAAAACCGGGATCGAAACCGGCTGAAGTTTACAGGTTGTTGCCACATCATCATTCGTAACAGCGGAATAAGGCAATGTTAACTTCACATTTCGGATAATATGCTGTTGATACGCTGCTCCGGTTGATGCCGCAAAACCAAGTTTTAAAACCGCAGGTACTGCAGCATTTAAAGTCTGGTTTGTAGCCGCGCCTTCAGCATCCGAGCTGTTAAAATCTGTTACGGAAGGATTTGCATTTTCGCTGTACGGAACAGAGGTTTTGTAATGATAATAATCAATAATATTAATCGGGGTTCCGTTTTGTGTGGTCTGAATATCTACTTTTATATCAAATCCGTCTGTGGTGGTTGCTGTTACAAAGTGAGGAATCAGATCCAGATACACTTTTCTGAATTCTCCGCTTCCGTTTCTCAGATCAAAAGTAGAAGCCAATGTATTGGTGGTGGAAGCATACGATCTGTCCGCCTGTAATATTCTTCCTACGGTTCCTGTATTGCTTAATGTAGATCGGCTTACCAGAACCGGATATCCTGTGTAGCCATCTCCTAAGCCATTGGTATTGATGGCGGCTCCTTTGGCTCCTCTCAATGTTACGTGGCTTGATCCCTGGCTCCATGTTACTCCTGTAATACCGTTAACTCTGGATTCACCCTGAAAACGTTTTGATTTAAAATTTCCGAATTCATCTAGCGCAATCCCAAGATACGCTCCTGATAAACCGGGTTTTCTGAATGATGCAAAATCATTTTTTGCTCTGTTATAAGCATATCCCAAACCTGCACCGGAAGATCCGATTGTAGGATTGGTTACAGAACCGTCGTACAGGAAAAAAGATAAACCGTCACCATACGAACCACTGAATGGAGCACCGGATTTCATATCGTATTCAAATTCTACGTGTAAACCGTTTACCGAAGTAAAAGTTCTGCCGTTGATAAATAATCCTCCGAACTGACCTGAGCTTGCAGGGGTAAGCTGTACTCCTGTGGCAGTATGGGAAGCATTTCCCTGTATGGTAAGCTCGGATGCCGAAGAAGCATTCATTAAAGAGCTTGAATAGGAATAAAATCCGTAAATACTGGCAACTTCAGTACTGTCTGTCTGTGCGTACAGGAAAGTTGTAAGCAAAGTAAATATAAGGCTCATCACCGATAGCCCTCTGAAATTCTTTTTCATGATGTTTACTTATTTTACGACAAAAACAATGTTAATAAAAGAAGCAGGTGTGGCGTTTGCTAGTACATCATAATTTAAAACTCCTGTATTGCTGATGCTGTTAATCCTGAACACAGTAGAATCGTATCCTGTTACATAATAGTGAAGATCTGTTGCGTTAGGAAAGAAAGGAATCGTTGCCGGAGCGGAAGCACTTCTCGCATTGGAAGGAATATTCGAAAACTGATTTTTATACAATGTGTATAAATCTTTCGTTTGTCCTGCTGCAATGGTAGTCGTATCAAAAACAACACTTGGCATGTAGAAAAATCTTGCCGAATACGGAGAAAGGCACACCCAGTCGGGAGCTGCCGGAGTTCCGACATTCTGGCTGATACATTTTTTATTGGTATCAAAAATAACCAATCCTGTTGCAGGATTAGTAACCAATGAAAGATTACTGATTCTCGGGAGTAAAAGTCCTTTTGAATTACTCGAAATGTCTAAAGAAGAACTTGGATCCGGTAAAGATGTATTGATGCCAACTTGTGCGGTAATACTGTAAGAAAGAATTACCAAAATTAGAGTGATAATTTTGTGCATTTTAGAAATAATTTTTTGTGTTCATACCATTGATAAACTTTTTACCAATAGCTATTATTTGATTAAGGTTTCTGTGTGTTTTTTTATTTATAAAATAATATTTATCTTATGATTTAAAATAGAAGTTTACTCTCCGATGTTATATTTTTAATGATAGAAACTTTATGACTGATCATTAAAAA
>NZ_QEHP01000050.1:0-69857 GCF_003094695.1 Chryseobacterium sp. HMWF035
ATTAATCATTTTTGCAGGAGGAAATCCAGACAAAGTTTTCAAAACATAAAAGAGGTCGGATTTCTTCCGACCATGACTAGGCAAAGCCCGCCGAAACCGCTTTAAAGAACATTGAAAATATTGGATTCCGGCGACCGAAGGTCGCCGGAACCTTTTATAAGATTTGGATAGGTTTCTTAAACTCATCAATCGCTACAAAAGTAAAATCGCCTACAATCGCTCTTTCCCTTTCATACGAATACATCTGTTCCGTGAAAATTTCCACATTTACTTTCATACTCGTTTTTCCGACGTGAACCACTTTTCCAATCAGTTCAACAATGGTTCCGGCAGGAATCGATCTTTTAAAATCAATCTTATCGCTGCTTACGGTTACCACGCGTTTTCTTGCAAATCTGGTGGCAGCAATAAATGCCACTTCATCCATCAGCTGCATCGCTGTACCTCCGAAAAGGGTATCGTAATGATTGGTTGTGTTCGGGAAAACCGCTTTGAAAATTCGGGTTTCAGATGCTTCAATTCTTTCTTCTGTAGTCATATATCATTATTAATTAAAGCGAGATGAAAAATAGAAGAACAACAGAAAAAGCAGAGACAGAAATCTCTGAGTGTCCATTAGATCAACAAACTTCAAATCGCGAAAGTTTTTTGTTATGAAGAAAAAGGCAGGTCTCCTGACTTGTAACATCTTTATTTCCTTCCCATGACCAGCACAGTGGATTTTAATAAAGACTTCAGTTACTTACAGTTGCGCGACAGCTCGTGATTTTCACACGATTCCCTTTTAATCTGCAGTTAAGCAAAACCAGTTTCCTGAAAAGTAACAGACTTTACAAAAGAGTTAAAGACGGATGCTTTTCGGGTACAAAAATAATGATTATTAATGAATTATTCGGGAGTTTTATAGATGATCTGGCTTTCAGCTTTTCCCTGTTTGATAGTCCAGATCGTTGTATAGCGGTTTTCACCGGAACCGTTAATCATATATAGAAAAATATGATCATTGTCGATGGCGGTTACCCCAACATTATTGAAATCCATTGTAGGCTGAAACATATTTTTAATAGCGTCTCTTACAAAAACAGAGCCTCTTCCCGGCTGCTGAACGCGTACAGATTTTATTTCGGTTAAACCTTCAGGCAATTCCTTTCCTACGCCCCAGGCTTTTACTTTGTCAACTTTAATAATATTTCCATTGGCATCTTTTTCCTGTTTCTTGATGTGTGCATAGGAAGGATAAACATCAATGATGACTTTTGTTCTCTGATTTCCCGGAATTTTAGGATTGGTGTCGTCTGTAAAGATCAGAGATTTTCCGTTCTTGGATTTTGAAGGCGTAAATGGTGCTAATTTATCCACAAAAACCACACGGTTTTTATTAACCATACCTTCTTTAGTAATGCTGTCGTATCTTACGAAAGGTTTTTCCGTGTCCTCTTTTTCAGGATATTTTATCCAGATCCATTCCGTTTCTCCCGGCGCAGGTTTTTCGTAAATAAAAACATCTCCTGTTTTCATACGGATTTTATCGACGATTTTTCTGTAGTCGTCTTTATGAACGCGCACCATTGCATAACCTTCTTCAGCTTTTACAACACCGAAAGGAACTTTATTCTGACCTTTCGCCAACGCAAAAGAAAAAACACCGAAAACTGAAAGATAAAATGCTTTACGTAGAGACATCATCATGAAATTTTTTGACAGTTCAAATATATAAATTAAAATTTGTTTAAACTTTTCAAAAGTATAAAAGTAAACTTATGAATGTATCTAAACTAATTTAAATTAAAAAAAAGCTGTCATGAAACCTTTGTACTGGTTTTCTGTATATATTCACTTGGAGTTACCCCTTCTATTTTCTTAAATACTTTATTAAAAGTTGACTGATTCTTAAATCCTGCTTCAGAATAGATGTGCATCAAAGTCATCGTTTTCAGTTCATCACTATGAAGTTTATTTTTCACATATACTACACGATGCGTATTGATGTAATGATTAAAATTATCGAATCCGTTGATTTTTATGGCTTTGGAAATATAATTGTTATTCACTTTAATTGTACTGCTGAGCTCGGAAATCGTTAAATCTGCATTTCTGAATAACTTATTACCAATAACTTCCTGGTCTATTTTCTCAAAAATATTTTCTGCAAGTTGCAAATCTTTATCGGCAACAGGAGCAGGCTGAGAAACCTTTTTCTCAATAATTACCTCTTTACTCTTTATATTTTGAATCAGGCTTTTATAATATGTTCCTAAAAATATCTGTATAAGGTTAACAGTAAATATGAAAGCATCTGTAAGGCGTCCTTTCTCAAGATCATTAAAAGGATATCCGAAGTAATCGTTTCCCGCAAATACGCAGCAGAAACTTATGAGAAAAATAGCATATACTGTGAAGAAAACAACTTCTTTTTTCGAAAAAAAAACATTAGCCCAAAAGGGTAGGGCTACAATCCATATTAAACTGCAGACCGAAATATTCCAGAACCTGAATACTATAAACAGATTATAAAGCGGCATTACAAGAATGAAAATCTTCACTACTTTAAGAAGATCGTAATGATTTCCCAATATGTAAAAAGGAAGCAGTAATGAAAAAAAACCTCCGATGAGATAATAAACCATTACCGGATCTTTCATATAAAATGAGAAAACCAGGATGAATGTAATAAAAGTTACACCCAGTACATAGACGTATCTGTTGGCGAGCTCTCTTTTCAGATTAAGCACTTCGCTCTCAATATTTTTTTTCCCCATACCAATCTAATATAATAAAATTCAGAAAATCATTTATTAATTATTTTGATTATCAGTGGTTTATATTAGTTGCAATGAAAAGTCATTTATCATTTATCTCTTGTTTTCTACTCAAAAATGTGACTCTATATTTGCAATGTGTTTTTCAGTTAGCAAAATTACAATAAAAATTTAATCTTTAAATATTTATAATGTAGATATCTGATAACCTCCTTAAAAAACATATATTATGACGAACAAAAAAAAATTATTTCTTCTCATGGCTTTTTCTGTTTTGGGAATTAAATCTTTTGCTCAGGTTGGTGTTAATACCACAAAACCGCAAGGTGTATTCCACGTAGACGGAAAATCTTCTTCTGCCACAACCAATGATCCGGATAACGCACCAACAGCTTTACAGTCTTCCGACGACTTTGTTGTTAAGAGTAATGGAAGTGTAGGTATTGGTACAGTAACTCCAGATGGATCTGCTATACTGGATATGAATGTGGATCAGCTTTCTTCAGGAAGCAAAAAAGGTCTTCTTATTCCGAGAATGGCTTTAACATCCAGAACGGATATTACAACAATTCCGAATCCGGCAACAGGATTATTGGTGTATAATTTAGGAACAAATTCAGGATTTAGTTATTCCGGGTATGTTTACTGGAACGGAAGTGAGTGGCGTCTTATGGAAGACACTTCTCCGGTTAGCGCAGTTGCTGTGTTAAACTGTAACGCGGCGGCGTTGGATCCATCCCAGTTGATTGATGGAAATACACCTACTGCAATTACTTCAGGAACCGTGATGAAAATTCCATACTCTGGAGCAAACGGTGGTCAGTACAGTGGAATTACATTATATTCAGTAGGAAATCCGGGAGTTACGGCAACCATTACCGGCGGAAAGCTTGAGGTTGGATCCGGTTCTTTAGCATTTGCAGTACAGGGAACACCTATTGCTTCGCAAACGTCACCGGTGGGGATAACATTTGATCTGACTCCTTTTATTACAGCAAATTCGGGACTTACAGGCTGTAGCTCTGTTACCGTAGGAACTCAGGTGAATGCTGACATTAAAACAGTAGCTGTGATGGATTACATGAAGTTTATTACAGATCCGGATACAGGAGTAAAAGGATTTGTAGTAGAAGCAAAGACACCAGATGGTCTTTATACAGTAAAAGTTTTTATGAGACATTCTCTTCAGAATGCTACGGCTACTGCTACCAATAATACAACTTCAACTGCAAGTGGAGCAGAAAACAACGTACTTTTACGAAATAACTCCAGTACATCAAAAACCATCATGTGGAATTACTCTACATTTTATGGAGGACAGATTACAGATGCCGGAGGAAATTTAGTGGTGCCGTCACAGGTTCCTGGTGGAGGAGTTGGAAATACCTGGAGATCATTATCTACTTCTAATGCAGGAGCATGGGGTAATCCGGGAATTTATAATGCTGATAACAGCGGACCGGAATATCGATACTATTCCTGGATTGATACTTCCACAACCTCAAAAGTAGCTTACATAGCGACTGTAATGGCAGGGATGGATCCTTCGGCTACTGCAACACAGGTTACCAAACAAAAAGTTTTTATTAAAATCGAACAGATTACAGGACAATAGTAAATATAATACACATTGATGAAAAATGAATTTCAAGGACATCCATATTGGTAAGTTTATTGAAATTAAGGTTACAGAATGTGGGATGGAAATTTCCCACATCTGTAATTATTTTAATCTCGGAGAAAAAGATATACTAAGAATGTATGATTCTTCACACATAGACAGTGCACTTTTACTAAAGTGGAGTAAACTTCTTAATTATGATTTCTTTAGACTTTACACACAGCATTTAATATTTTATGCACCCCCTTCTTCCAATTTAAAATCAGCACTTAATAAAAAGAAGACCTTAAAATCCAGTTTCAGAAAAAATATCTACACACAGGAAATCATTGATTTTATCCTCGAATTGATGGAAGAAAAAAAACTATCAAGACATGAAATCTATGAAAAATACAAAATTCCTAGCACAACACTTTACAAATGGATATCAAAGAGAAAAAAATAAAGAAAACCGTTCCGGACTACAAGCAGATTTATAGTGATTTAGTTGCATTGAAATATCCTGAAAAACTGGATCAGTGTACACCAATCCTTCAGAAAAGAGAATTAGATTTCTTAGATGTCTTAGAGATCAATAATATTTTAAAACCCAATAAGACAGATCAGAATTTGAAATCATATGATAAATCTACCATTCTGAAAATTCTGGATTACCAGAAAAAAAATAATTTAAACAATACTGAACTGGCTATTAAGTTTAAAATGAGCAGAAATACGGTAGGGAAATGGAAAAAAATATTCTTCTGAATTAATCTGAATAGGAAACCGGAAGATAACCGTGCCGTTTTAATTCTTTTGAATCTTTAATCTGCCTTAAATAAGAATCAGAAAGAAGATAAATTTCATCTGAAACTTCCAACACTTCCTTATAGCGATGATCTGAGAGGATAATTCCTTTCTGTTGTGATTGTTCTTTAATCATTCTCTGAATTTCAACAATCATTTTTGGAGATAAAGCGTTAAAAGGTTCATCCAGAAGAATAAACTTTGAATCGGAATATAAAATTAAAAGAACCTCAACAATTTTCTTCTCACCGCCGGAAAGACTTCCAGAAGTTTCATTTAAAAAAGGTTTTAACAAATCTGATGCAATGAGCTGATCTGCATTTTCTTCATTACAGAAAAGTGAGATCAGTTTTTTAATTTTTACACCCCTTGGAAGAAAAGAATGCTGAGGTAAATAAGCAATCCTTCCTTTTCTGTCCATTTGGTTTTGTAAAATTCTATCATCCACTCTTACAAACTGAGAATCGCTTTTCTCTGTTCCGAAAATAATTTTTAAAAGAGTAGATTTTCCCGTACCGTTTCTTCCCAGCAATCCGATAATCTTTCCTGTTTCACAAGCCATGTAGATATCTCTCAGAATTTTCTTTTCGTTAAAAGATTTTGTAACACTGTCAATATGCAATTTGCTCATATTAATTTTGTAATCAAATTAACAATTACCCCTGCTGAAAAAGTGAAGATCCAAAGAAAAACTCTTGAAAACCCGAAATTGGCAAAGAAAAAATATTCATTTTTAAATCTTAATTCATAAATCAGATAATGAAAAGCCGGAAAAAATACCAAAAAACACAATCCGAAATTGTCAGCCGTAAAACCAAGTAGGGCATTCATCAACAAAGAAAATAGAACAGCAGGAATCAATAATTTTACATAGAAAATCCATAGAATCCTTATATTTTTAACCATATATCTGTTTAAACTAATTTTGAATTCAACCAAAGTTAAATCAATTGATTATAAAGCTTTTACTAAAATATATTAAGCTCTCAGAAGAATAAAAATCTGAAATTTTTTAGAAACTGATAACCAAATATCGTTAAATTTTATCCAGATCTTTTTTTGACAAAAACAGATAAGAATAGATTCCAAAGAAAACAAAAACAACTGAAAATACAGCGGCAGCAATATAAAAAGCATCTCCGAAACTGTACGCAATATTTATTTTTCCATCCATTCCCATTCCTGTGGTATGTTCCAGATCTTCCATTTTTGCTTTAAAACTGAGATAAAATCCTAAAAACCCAAGAAGTCCGGTTACAGAAAACCCAAGATGATAAAGATACTTGTTTCGTATGGTTTTCATCAGTTGCACAGCAATTCCCGCAATCGCCATTAGAAAAGAAAGAATAACAAACGGATTTGGCAAAATATCACCTTTGTCACTTTCTTCCTGAGAATCATCTGATGACGTTGAATGATCTTCCTGATTGCTTACGGAAGATGCATAAGGAGAACTTTTTTTAATGCTTTCTCTCATTCTTTCGTCCATTTTTTGCTTAGAAACTCCCGTTATCAGATCAGTTCCCTTTACAGACATCAAAGTAACGTTACCGCATTTCACGAGGAAAAAGGGAAATAAAAAACAAAGGATAATTACAGTATAGCTCGGTATCGGCAGAAAGTCGGACAGTATTTTTAAGTTCTTCATAAATTATTGTTTGGGGTAAAAATATAAAATTTAAAATAAAAGAGCGTCCTGAACAGACGCTCTCATGAGATATATTTTGTAAGTACATTACTCTTTTCTAAGTTTTGCTTTTACATTATTTTCTGTAATCATTCTTCGCAATCCGGTAATCTCATCCTTCGTAAAATACTTTTTCGGAACCATATTCATCGTCTGTGCGCTTTGGTAGATCAGAAACCATTCTTTATTTTCCCTCACTTTATAAACCGTATTCCATGCAAATTCTGCATCAAAAGTTTCTCCTTCCGTACGGATTTTCTCTTCCGTAAAAATATATGTAATATGTTCCTGAATCTTTTTATTGGAACTGAATGCAAATTTCAGCCGTAAAAAAGACCGGATCACGATAAACAGAAACATAATTCCAAGCCACATTGAAGCCGAAAGCAAAATTTCCTGTTCAGAATTGCCGTCCGCAAACAGTTTCACAATAAAGAAAAGCAGAATCAGCAAAGGAAAAGCAATAAGCCTTATTAAAGAACTTTTGAGATGAAACATCAGAAAATCCTTAAAACTAATATGAGTTTTTACCGTTATCATTTAAATTCTTTCCAGTTCGTCTGCGTCAATCGTCGTTTTAAAAGTTCCGTAATTCACAATTACTTTATTCCGTGAAATTTTTTCAATCGTTCCCACACTCGTGCTGCCGGAAATACGGACACGTTGCCCGACTTTCATCCAGAGAGCGCGGTCGGTTTTGCGTTTTTCCTCCAGTTTTTCATTGGTTTCCGTAATTTTTTCAATTACTTCTTCCTTTTTAAGCTGTTGGGTAATCTTCCTTTTCACAACTTGCAGACGTTTAGACTCATCTTTATCTGCTCCCAGTTTTCTGAATTTTTCCTGCTCAAGAATTTTTACAAAATCTTTTACCACATCTTTTCTGGATTTTCCTTTTACGTAGCTGTCGATAAAAGCCTCAATTTTGTTCCCGAACTGCAGTTTACGGTGCTCTTCTTCATATAATTTCTGGAAATTGAATAGCTTCTGCTGAAGCTGTTCATTCAGTTTCTGAAGGTTATCGCGCTTATCTTCTACAGATTCTTTTCTTTCGGCAAGATCGGTTTTAAGCTTTTCCACTTCATATTTTTCCTGCTGAAGTTTTACAATCGTTTTATCCAGATTTACAATATCATGTTCCACCTTTTTCTTGGCAGAATGAATAATGAATCTCGGGATTTTATTCTTTTCCGCCACCTCAAAAGTAAATGAACTTCCCGCTTGTCCCACTTCCAGTTTATACATCGGTTCCAGCGTTTCTTCATTGAATAGCATTGCGGCATTCTGGGCATTCGGAAGCTGCTCTACAACAAGTTTAATATTGGTGTAGTGCGTCGTAATGATTGCAAAACTTTTTTTGTCATAAAAAAACTCAAGGAAACTTTCTGCTAATGCACCTCCCAGTTCAGGATCGGAACCTGTACCGAATTCATCGATTAGTAAAAGCGTATTCGCTTCAGCTTCACGAATGATTCCCGACATTTTCTTCAATCTTGATGAATACGTCGAAAGGTGATTTTCAATCGACTGATTATCCCCAATATCGGTCATGATCTTATCAAAGAAAAACATTTCCGATTTCGGGTGGGTCGGAACCAGAATTCCGCTTTGGATCATCAATTGCAGCAAACCAACTGTTTTCAGCGTAATGGATTTTCCTCCCGCATTTGGTCCGGAAATACAGATGATTCTGTTGTGTTCCGTTAAACTCAGCGTTTGAGAGTAGATCGTTTTATTTTCCGCTTTATTTCTTAAAAACAGTAAAGGATGGAACGCTTCTCTTAATCTTAACGTTTTGTGACGGTTGATTTTTGGTAAAACACCGTTGATAAGTTCAGCAAATTTTGCCTTCGCTCTCGTTAAATCAAGGTCGAAAATATACTTCTGATATCTCCAGAGCTGAGGTTGAAATTCCGCTACTTCTGCGGTAAGCTGTCTTAAAATCTTATCAATTTCCTTTTTCTCTTCCTCC
Organism: Chryseobacterium sp. HMWF035; assembly: GCF_003094695.1. Classification (NCBI taxonomy): domain Bacteria; kingdom Pseudomonadati; phylum Bacteroidota; class Flavobacteriia; order Flavobacteriales; family Weeksellaceae; genus Chryseobacterium; species Chryseobacterium sp. HMWF035. The sequence goes on from NZ_QEHP01000050.1 coordinate 8,823, forward strand.
TCGCTTTCACGAAGCTTAAAATAATGCTTTACTACGGAATCCGGCTGAATATAAGTGATGGAACCGGTTTTTGAAAGTCCCAAAACCCTTCCCGGAACTCTTCTTTTGAATCCCGATTTTACCGCTAAAACTCTTTGGTCATCAATAATCGTTTCACGGATATCATCCAGAAAATCACTCTGTCCGTAAGTCGTTAACGCACGGTTGAAATTTTCCTGAATCGCTTTTTTCGCGTGCTGAATTTCACTTCTTAATCCTTTTAAAGCAGGAGAAGCTTCGCTTTTAACCTCACCGAAACGGTTGAACACCTTATCAACTTTATCAATAATCTCTTTTCTGAATTCCAGAACAGAAACATCTTCCATGAGAGTAGGGAAGGTTTCCGGCATGGTCGGGAAGAACTTCTGCAGTTTCCCGATTTGCTCCGTGATGGTTTTGATTTTGATGAAAGCGCTGTTTTCCAGTCGGTAATTTTCGATCAGCATAAGCTTCAGCTCACTTTCGATATCTTCATATTCATCAAACGGAATTGCATTTGAACTTTCAAAACTCGAAAGATACTCGGAAGTTTTTTTCAATGAAAGTTCTGCCTCGTCTATTTCCATCGGACGAAGTTGAAGAATTTTTTCTCTTGTTTTCGGAGAATACGCAAAGGGAGAAATTTCCGCGAGCAATTGCGGAAACTCTAATTCGTTTAAATCTTCTTTATTTATATACACAGTGCAAAGATAATTAATTTGAAAATGAAATAATTTGAGAATTTGAAAATGATTTATTGATTTGATCTCTTTTATTAATATAAGCTTGGGCAAGTCCAGTTTGATATTTTGTAACGCTTCGATTGTATTCAGGATGTTATCTTTTTGTAAAGTTTTTCTGAAATCATTAATGTGCTGTATAATTAGATAAATGTTTAACAGCCTCCATTGAATTTTTGGACTTTGTTCTACACTTATTTCAATAAAATTTTTGTGATTTTTGTAGCAGAAATTAGTGAGTTTAATTACTAAATTTATGTAAGTTTGAACTATGAAGCTAGAAACCGAAACATTAATTCTGAAACCCATCGACGAAAGTTATACGGAAGACATTCTAAAGATCAGAAGCAATGAAACCATCAACCAGTTCGTACACCGAAATCCTCCTAAAAACAATTATGATGCGCTTCAGTTTATTTTAACCATTAAAGAAAATACCCGAAATCAGACGTCTTTTTATTGGGGAATTTCGTTAAAAGACCACCCGAATCTGATTGGAACCATTTGTCTCTGGAATTTTTCCGAAGACCGGAAAGAAGCAGAAGTCGGTTATGAATTATTACCGGAGTATCACAGAAAAGGCATCATGTCGGAAGCTTTGGCTGCAGTCGTGGATTTTGCATTTAAAAATTTACATTTGCAGGAAATTGTTGCGATGACGCACAAACTCAACGAAATTTCAAAAGGACTTCTTTTAAAACATGATTTTGTATTGCAGGAGGATAGAAAGGATGAAGATTTTCCGGAGAATCTGGTTTTTAGTTTGAAGAAGAAAAAAAAGAATTATTGGTTTTCTTATCGAAGAGGATAAATGTATCTACCGTGGGATTAGATTATTCTATAATAAATTTTATGAAGAGAAAAACTTGAAGACTCATTAAACTGGCTTAATCAAAATTCTGCTGGAAATGATAGAGTTGTCTTGAGACTGGATAATGGAGATTATGTTGATGTTTTAGGGTAGTATTTTCAAAGAATTGATAAGGTTCTTTGAATAAAAAAAAGTATGATTAATAGTGGATAATTAAATAAATTTATTTGTCATTTCGACGGAGGAGAAATCTTTTTTATTTTAATCATTAAATTTGCGCTAGATTCTTCATTTCGCTTTGCTTCATTCAGAATGACAGTTGGCGTAAAAATTGAATTTTTAAATTAATTCGTTCTCAAATTTTCAAATTTAAAAAATGACCTGGACAGAAATATTAGCCCCGATAAAAAATACAGAATACTTTACCGGTTTATGGGAAAAAGTAAAGCAGGAATATGCAACCACTAAAGTTTTTCCACCAAAAAATCAGATTTTCAGAGCGTTGGAAATTACGCCTTTTGAAGATATTGAAGTGGTGATCATCGGACAGGATCCTTATCATAATGATTATCAGGCGAATGGTCTGTGCTTTTCCGTTTCCGAACAGGTAGCTGCACCACCTTCTCTGAAAAATATTTTTATTGAATTAAAAGATGATTTAGGTGTTGAAAGAACTTCAAAAGAATTGGACGATTGGGGAAAACAAGGCGTTTTACTGTTGAATGCAACTTTAACCGTTCGTGCGCATTCTCCGAATTCACACAAAGATTTGGGATGGGAAAAATTTACAGATTTCATCATCAAGGAAATTTCAGATAAAAAAGAAAACGTGGTTTTTGTTCTTTGGGGCGCTTTTGCACAAAAAAAAGCCGAACTCATCGATCCGGCTAAACATTTTATCTTAAAATCTGCGCATCCTTCTCCGTTTTCTGTTTACAGGGGATTCTTCGGAAGCAGACCTTTTTCAAAAATTAATGAATATCTGGTTTCAAAAGGGAAAAAACCTATTTCATGGTAGGATTTTCTCCTCCTTTTTTAATGGTAATTCCTATTTTGTATTTTCCGTTCAAAGCCTTTGTTCCGTCTGCAGAAGCAGGATAAGGCTGAACATCCGTTAAAGAAATAGTATATCCGTTAAAAACAGCCGACTGATGATAGTTTCTGCCTTCATTGTCCATACTGGCTAAATTCAGAACCACAGGTCGGGTTGCAGTTCCCATTACTTCAACCTGTGCCACGGCAACACCTGCCCAAATGCAGTTTACGTCTTTTGGGCAACGGCTGTCTTCAGAAATTCCTTTGAAGGTTACATTCATCTGATATTCTTCAAGGAATTTGTTTTCACCCTCGTTGAAATAGATCATTCCGCCATCTTTGCTGGTTACTTTGGTAACGCCTGTTTTATCCGTGTTCACTTTTAATTTATTTTCTTTTTGAGCATTACAGTTCATTAAAAACAATGAGCCTAAACTCAGGATAAGCATTTTATGTAGCATAATTTTTTTATATAATATTAAGCATATCTAATAATACTACCAAAAACATTGCCACACCTACCACAAGACTGAAACCTGTTCCGTAAATAAATCCTATAAAAGCCCCTTTTGTTGATTTCAGGGCTTTATTCACATCCTTGCTGTCGTGAAGAAGTTCTCCGATAAACACTCCTGCAAACATTCCCACCAGAAAACCCAAAGGAATAGGTAAAAATATTCCGACAATGGTTCCGATAATCGAACCGATGCTTCCCCAACGCGTTCCTCCGTATTTCTGATTGGTTTTTGCCGGAATTACATAATTCAAAACTACAGAAGCTACCGTCAGAATTCCGAATGCCCAAACATAAATCATAGGAAGATCTGCATCTGTTCCGAATTTATAAATTAAAAGTCCGCAGATGCTCAGCAATAAGCCCGGCAAAACAGGAAGAAACGTCCCTAAAATCCCCAGAAACAAAAGAATAAGACAAAGAATATTAATCAGTGTAGAGTCCATAATTTAAATTTATTTGCAGTATATAACAAAAGTGACTCCAAAGAGCCACTTTATATTGATAAAAAATTCTGTTAAAGATTCAGGATCACGTACTGTAAAATAACACCCGCATTTCCGATGTTTCCTGCAGCATGATTGTGGAAACTTGTATAATAAATATAGCCGCTGTTTGAAGAACCTGAGCAAGGACCTACAGTTGCACCCAATGCAACAAGATAAGGAACTAAAGTCTGCGGAACCGAAATCGTGATCTGAATACTGCTTCCCGGAATTGTAATGCAAACCGGAACAAAAGTTGTGTTCGGAGCATTTCCAATAGGCGTTACCGGAATTCCTGTAGCCGTAAAATGATTCGTTCTCAACATCAATGCCTGATTAGCACCGTCTTTTACTAGAACTTCCCAGTAAGAAGGGTCATAATTGGTAATTTTTTGCCAGGATCCCAAATCAAAATCGATATTCAGATTGTTGAAACCAAGTGCCGAAGACAATCCTGCGTTGCTTACCACAGCCGGAACAATGCCCGAATTTCCTGTGTTCGTAGAACAAAGTTTTGAATCGGGAACAAATCCTCCCGCAGGAGCGCAGCTTGAAGTATTGTCTGTACCACCCACTAAATAAGAAACATCCCAATCTGAAGCATAAATACTTCCGCCATTAGCAACGAAGATCGCAAGGTTTGCATCGATTGCAGGGAAAAGTGCCTGATTGGTGGAGTATTTTCTGGAACCGCAGTTCAGGAAAATAATATCATACTGTGCAATGGTATTTAAATTGGTAAGATCATTATTTGTGATTTCCGTAGCGGTATATCCCAAAGAAAGAATAATATCTTCAATTTTATCATACGAACCTTTTACATAAGCAATTTTAGCCACCTGATTCAGTTTGGTCTGAGACAGATCCAACGTTAAAGTTTCGTTATTTTTTACCGTTGCAGCAACTTCTGTACGGAAATTGCTTCCATTCCCGGTCTGAATGTGAATGGTGTGATTGCCGACCGGAGCGTCCAGTGTAAAATTACCATCCGCATCAGAAGTTGTGTAGTAGATTTTATATTTATCGTCGAAAGTAAAAACAGACGCACCGCCAATAGCTTTGGCTCCGTTTTGTGACATTACTTTTCCGGTTATTTTTCCGGTTTTTACCGTATTATCTACCGTGGCTTCTGTAGGAGAAGAAGGATCCGAGTGACAGGAACCCAAAGAAAAAAGGATGATAAAAATAAAAAAGAGGTTAAGTTTTTTCATAAATCATAGTTTTTAATTACGAGACTAAATTAATGATTTTATTATTAAATATATTGAAATTTTAAAACAATTTTAAATAATCGTTAATTAATTTTCAATTGTTTTGTGAAAAATTCTTATTTAATCGGTGTTGGAAGGATTTAATTTTTTACTAAATTTGTTAGAATGAATGATCAGTTACAGGAAACCAAAAATTTCATACAGGATTTAAGCGAACAGCTTTATTTATATATTACCAAAATTTCTCCGGCAGGTCTGGATTGGATTTTTCATGCCTTTACAAAACTTGCTATACTTGTTATTTTATTTTTGCTGGTAGACTTTCTTGTAAAACCTGTGATTAATCTTATCTTCCGTTTTTTTCATAACGAAGAAAAATACCCGGTGATAAAATCAATTTATCAGTCAAGAATAACAAATTCCGTAGCTCATCTTTTTGCTTTGGCCATTGTACTGGGGATTCAGACTTCTATTTTTCCGCCAAAAGCAATTCCCAGAACCAACATTTTTATTATACGTTCCATTAATTTAGGACTTGTATTAATTCTTGCCGGAATGCTCTATCGTGGTCTCACTGCTTTCAGAAATTATTTCGCCATTAAACAGGATTATTACAAAATCATGGCATTGAATGCGATTTCTGAAACAATGAAAATTTTAGGAATTTTCATTTTCTCCATTGTAGGAATCTGTGTGATTTTTGGGATTAAAGGAGCTACGATTGTTGGAAGTTTAGGGGCAATTACTGCGGTTCTGGTACTGGTTTTCCGCGATACCATTCTTGGATTTGTAACCGGAATCCATGTTTCAACTTCTAAAAGTCTTAAAGTAGGGGACTGGATCAGTATTCCCAAATACAATATAGAAGGAAATATTTCAGACATCAGTCTTTTAACGACGAAGATCATGAATTTCGATAAAACCATTTCATCGATTCCCACCTATGATCTTTTAACCACTGAGATTAAAAATCTTCAGGTGATGTCGGAATCCAACACCAGAAGAATTAAAAAATCAATCTACTTTAATATCAATTCCTTTAAATTTTTAACGGAAGAAGACATTGATCGCCTGAAAGACATTAATCTGATCTCAGAATATCTTGAAGGAAAAAGCATTGAGCTGAAAAAAGAAAAAGAGACTTTGAAGCACAGTGATAAAATAGTGAACGGAAGACAGCTTACCAATATTGGTGTTTTCAGATACTACGCAGAAAAGTACCTGCAGAATGATCCCGATGTGGATCAGGATGGTGCAATGATGGTTCGTCAGTTGGATATTACTCCGCAAGGTCTGCCTTTGGAAATCTACTGTTTCGCCAATGATTCGCGTTGGGAACATTTTGAGCAGATTCAGGCAGATATTTTTGATCATTTATTGGTTGCTTCTAAAGAATTTGATCTTCAGGTAATGCAGATCAGTGTAAAGGTGTAATGAAACTTATTCTTCGAATGTAAAATTTCATGAAATAATAAACCCACTTTTAAGTTGGGTTTTTTTATTTTTGCAGTATGACAAAACTAAGTGTAAACATTAATAAAATTGCGACGCTGAGAAATGCAAGAGGAGGAGAAACACCAAGTGTAACGGAGGCGGCCGTAAAAATTCAGGAGTTTGGAGGACAGGGCATTACCATCCATCCAAGACCGGATGAAAGACACATCACAAGAAAAGATGTTTATGATCTGAAACCTCTGGTAACAACAGAATTCAACATCGAAGGAAATCCTCACCGTTCTTTTATCGATATGGTTCTTGAGGTGAAACCGGAGCAGGTAACGCTGGTTCCCGATGCAGATGATGCCATTACTTCAAACGCAGGTTGGGACACGAAAAAACATCTGGATTTTCTTACGGAAATTATCGCAGAATTTAAAAATGCGGGAATCCGTACTTCGATCTTCTTGGATCCGACTCCCGAACTGGTAGAATATGCTGCCAAAACAGGAACCGACAGAATTGAACTCTACACCGAAGCTTACGCTAAAAATTATACCCAAAATAAAGAATCTGCCATAAAACCTTATTATGATACGGCGGTTGTTGCCACAGATTTCGGATTGGGAATTAATGCAGGACACGATTTAAGCTTGGAAAATTTAAAATATTTCGCCGATACCATTCCGAATTTGCTTGAAGTTTCGATTGGTCATGCTTTGGTTTCCGAAGCGTTATATATGGGAATGGAAAATACAGTTCAGGCTTATCTGAAGAGACTGGCAAAATGGTAAAAAGGCAGGAAGCGGGATTTGTAAAGCCAAAGGTTTGATAAGTATTGTCTGAACTATCTGCTTCCAGAACCCACTTCTATCCTAAAAACAAAACGTATGGAAATTTTAAATTCAAAAATATTTGGCGAAAATCTTTCGTCGACACCGCTTTTGGTATTTCACGGTTTATTTGGAATGCTTGATAACTGGGGAACCTTCGGGAAAGATTTCGGAGAATTTGTACCGACTCACCTTATTGATCTCCGCAATCACGGGAGAAGTTTTCATTCCGATGAGATGTCTCACGACGATTTAGCGGATGATATTCTTCGGTATATGGATCATTACGGCATAGAAAAAGCTCATATTCTGGGGCATTCTTTAGGCGGAAAAGCAGTGATGCAGTTTGCTATTAAATATCCTGAAAAAGTTGAAAAGCTCATCGTTGTGGATATTTCTCCGAAAGCATATCCTCCACATCATCAGGGAATTATCAAAGCTTTAGAGACGGTGGATTTCAATACGGTAAATTCCAGAAATGATGTGGAAGCGGTTTTAAGTCAGTACATTCCTGAAAGATCAACCATACAATTCCTCACAAAAAATCTGTATTGGGATGATAATAAAAAACTCAACTGGAGATTTAACCTGAAAACCCTTTCTGAAAAATACAATCAGTTTGTTTCCAATGCGATAAAGTTCGGCGTTTTCGAAGGAGAGACATTGTTTATCGCAGGCGAAAAATCAAATTATATTCTTCCTCAGGACGAATTTGCCATCAAACAGCAGTTTCCCAAAGCTCAGTTTTCAACGGTGAAAAATGCAGGACATTGGGTGCAGGCTGAAAATCCTGTAGATTTTGCTAAAATTGTCAAAGAATTTTTGAATATTGTATAACATAAAGCGTTTATTGGGGTTAATTTGTTAAAATTTTCTTAAAACGAAAATTTATTCTACTTTGTGTGATATTTTTTAATATTTTAGTCGAAGCTAAATCACTAAATATTAACATCATGGAAAATAAGAAAAACAAGAAGCCGTTCTTCGCATCATTTTTAGAAAAACAGATCGCAGAACCGGAAAAAATCAAAGGAGGATCTGAAACTGCTGCAACAGCTCCGTTAAAAGATAACGTTACAACAGCACTTCAGGACAGCGTTACAAAACCTTCCAATGATAATGTTACCATGAAATATCCTTCCGATGGCGATGAGGGCGGTAATGAAATCTAAAAACGAATAACCCAAAATAAACAACTATGAAAAACAAAGATTCAAAAAAGAAACCTTTCTTCGCTTCATTTTTAGAGAAACAATTACAGGATCCTGAAAAAATTAAAGGAGGTGGAGATGTAACTATTGCATCACAGGACAGCATTACAAAACCCGCTGTAGATACAGTGACCAAGCCGATCTATGATATGGCACAGACTATGAAATATCCGTCCGATGGTGATGATGATTCTCCATCAGTTTAATGGATTTTTATTATTCAGATCACATTAAAAAATCATATTAAAAGGAAACTTACACTCTAAGTTTCCTTTTTTAATAAAAACCGGCAGATGATTCTTTGTATTACGCATTCTCAGGACTTTTACAATATTGATATCTTTTTTGAATATTTAAAATCTAAAAATATTCCTTATTTCAGACTGAATTCAGATAAAATCAGTCATTATCAGAAAATCAGCATCAACGAAAACTTTTTTGAGTTAACCGATGAATTTGGAAATACCGTTAATTCAAACGAAATTAAAGCGGTGTGGCACAGAAAATCATGGGGAATTTCAGTTCCCGGAGAACTGGGCGAAAACTACACAAAAACTTTCCTGAAAGAGTATGCTGCTCTCAGATATAATCTTTTCACTTTGCTGGAAGAAGTTCCGTGGATCAATCCATTTGAGAATGAAAACAAGATAGATGGCAATAAGATGCATCAATTGAGAATTGCCAAAAAAAACAACCTTACTATTCCTGAAACTATTTTTTCGAACGATTCAGAACAAATAACCGAGTTTTTCCATCAGAAATGCAGCGGAAAAATGGTGGCAAAACTTCATGGTGCGCTTTCAAAAACAATGAGCGGCGAAAATTTCCTTTCCACCAATATCATCGATGAAAATTCTCTCGAAAATATAGAAGACATAGAATATTGTCCCATGATTTTTCAGCCCTACATCGAAAAAGAATATGAACTGAGAATACTGTATCTCGAAGGAGAATTTTTTACCGGAAAAATCAATAACAGCGAAAATGCCGACTGGAGAATTGCCAACGAAAATTATTTTTGGTCAGAATACAACTTACCCGAAAATATTAAAACCAGTTTAACTTCAATGATGAAAGAAATGGGACTGTACATCGGAGCAATCGACATGATAAAAAGCAAAGACGGAAACTACTATTTCCTTGAAGTAAATCCGCAGGGAGAATGGGGAATGCTGCAGAAAGAACTCAATTTTCCTATTGCAGAAAGAATTGCCGACAACCTTATAAAAAGAATGAAAACCAATGAATAAAATTTTAATAATTACCCATACAGGAGATAATTTTTCCATAGAAAAAGTAACGGAATACATTGCCGAAAACCATTGTGAAGTCATCCGTTTCGATGTCGATTTATACCCTTTGCAAAATAAATTATCCACCCGTTTTGAAGACGGAAAATGGATCAGTATTTTAGAAACACCCGAAAAAAAACACCGTTTAGATGATATTTCCGCAGTTTGGTACAGAAGAGCCTACAACATCGGAAGCGGACTGAAGGAAGAACTGGATTCTAAATTTTACGGAGCCGCGATGGGAGAGGTCAGAACCACGCTTTTTGGTTTTTTAGAGTCTATTGATGTGTATTCATTAGGAAAACCGAGTGTATACAGAAGACTGGACAGCAAAGAGGAACAGTTGAAAATAGCCCATAAAATAGGACTTCAGATTCCCGAATCCTGCCTTACCAACAATCCGGAAGAAGCGAAACAGTTTATTGTAAAACATAAAAATGTGGTTGCCAAAATGCAGACCGGATTTGCCATTTATGAAGACGGCGTTGAAAGTGTGGTCTTCACCAATGTGGTAAACGAAGATAAGCTGGAGGAACTGGATACGCTTTTGTACTGTCCGATGCAGTTCCAGAAAAAAATTGAAAAGAAAAAAGAACTTAGAATTACCATTGTCGGAAGAGATGTTTATGCTTTCGAAATCGATTCTCAACAATCGGAAGCCGCAAAAATAGACTGGCGAAAAGACGGGGTAAATCTCATTGATAAATGGATTCCTGCGGAACTTCCGACAGACATCGAAGCGAAGTTGCTTGAACTTTTAGACGTTTATCATATCGATTACGGCGCAATTGATATGATTGTTTCGCCGGAAGATGAATATTATTTCATTGAAATCAACTGTGCCGGAGAATTTTTCTGGCTAGATAATCTTACTGAAGGAAACCTTATTTCTAAAAGCATTGCCGATATCTTATGCGACAAAGCTCCAATAAGAAACAATAGAGTTCTTGTTTAAAAATTTATTCAGAACAGATGATATGGAAAACGGGCGAAAGTCCGTTTTTTTATTTCAAAACAATTTCACGATTTAATTAAAATCAGGATTACTAAAACTTTTGTCGTTTTATCCATTTAAAAAACAGAAAATCTCCCTTAAAAATCGCAAATTTGCATAACGTAGAATATTATCATAATTTAGTCAGCAATCAAGTAAAAAAAATTGATGGTTTTTGTAACGGGAGCAACCGGAATTTTAGGCAGAGTAATCGTTTTGGAACTTCTGAAAAAGGGAAAAAACGTTCGTGCAGCAAAAAGACCGACGAGCAATTTAAACGAAGTAAGGCATTCCTATACATTTTATACGGAAAATCCCGATGATTTCTTCAACAGAATTGAATGGGTTGATGTAGATTTTAATGATATGTATTCCCTTCAGGAAGCTTTGAAAGAGGTGGATGAAGTATATCACTGCGCTGCAAAAGTAAGCTTTCATCCTCATGACGAAAAAGAAATGTATCGTACCAATATAAAAGGTACAGAAAATCTCCTGTACGCCTGCGAAGGCTCCGGTGTGAAGAAATTTCTTCACGTGAGCTCAATTGCTGTCCTTGATAATTTCAACGAAAAAGGAGAACTGGACGAGGATTCCGATTTCAATCCTAAACTGGATCATTCTGCATACGCACTTTCCAAACACCTTTCCGAAATGGAAGTATGGAGAGCTTCAGCAGAAGGTTTAAACGTTGTTATTGTAAATCCCGGAATCATCATCGGAAGCGGAAACTGGGGAAACAGCAGCGGAGATGTTTTTCCTACCTTCGAAAAAAACAGCTTTACATTTTCTGGCGGATCTAGTTATGTGGATGTAAGAGATGTTGCAGAAATTTCCATAGAATTAATGGAAAAAAACATTTTCGGAGAACGTTTTATTGTAATTGCAGAAAACAGAAGGTACGCAGAATTAGGAAAACAGATCAGATCTAAATTAAATTTAAAAGAAGCTAAAATTCTTTCAGACTTTCAGCTCAATATCGGAGTTTTGGCAAATACATTATTCGGCTGGTTTATTCCCGCTTTAAGAATGGCAACAAGATCTAATGTGAAATCAATTTCAGAAATGAACACCGTTTCCAACGAAAAAATAAAAAGCAGATTGAATTATCAGTTTATTCCTCTTCCGGAAAGTATTGATTTTCATTTAAATAATTATATCAACGATAAAAAGATAAAGCAATGAATCTTGCAGAGGCAATTATCTTAAAAAATACAGAAAAGCATCCCATAAAATCTGCCATCGGATTTAAAAAGAAAGATGCAGGCTGGAAAGAACTGAGCTGGAAAAAATTCGGCGAAATTGTGTATAAAACAGCCAATGCGCTTAAAAATGCAGGAATTCAGGAAAATGATAAAGTAGCCATTTATTCGGATAACTCTTCCGAATGGATGATTTTTGATCTCGCGGTGTTGGCAATCGGAGCCATTACGGTTCCAATCTATTCCACCAATAATGCAGAACAGGCAGAATACATCATCAATGATTCGGAAGCGAAGGCAATTTTAGTGGGAGATCAGTCGCAGTACGATGCGTGTCTTGAAATTTTGAAGAAAGAAAGTACCAGTCTGCAAACGATTATCATTTCTAAAAAAGCAGTCTGGATCAAGAAAGAATTCAGCAGTTTTTATCTGGAGGATTTTATCGCTAAAAGTTCTCCCAAATTAGAATTCTGCAAGAAAGAATATGAAGATATTGCCACGCTTATCTACACTTCCGGAACTACAGGAACACCGAAAGGAGTCATGCTTACGCACGGAAATTTTGTAAAAGCTTTTGATGCCCACTTTGAATTTTTCAAGTTTAAAAACTTTGAAGAAGAGCTTTCTCTGGCATTTTTACCTTTAACCCACGTTTTCGAAAGAAGCTGGAGCCTGCTTTGCCTTTACGGAGGCGCAAGAGTGTATTTCCTCGAAGATCCGAAGAATATCGCCATTGCTTTGGAAGAGGTAAAACCGACCATGATGTGCGCGGTGCCGAGATTTTTCCAGAAAGTCTACGCCGGAGTTTTGGAAAAGGCAGAAGAAGGTTCTTCGCTGAAGAAAAAAATATTTAACTGGGCATTGGAAACCGGTTCGCAGACCGCAGAATTAAGAAGAAGAGAACAGCCGGTTCCGTTTGGATTAAAAATAAAAGAAAATATTGCCGAATCTTTGGTTTTCAGTAAAATTAAAGAAAAAATGGGCGGAAGATTATGGTTTCTGCCTTGTGGCGGAGCTTCATTATCTCCTGAAGTGACGAAGTTTTTTGAATCGGTTGGAATTCATGTGACGGTTGGCTACGGTTTAACGGAAACTACGGCAACTTTAACCGCTTTTCCTTTGACGAATTTTGAACACGGAGGCTGCGGAAAGCCTCTTCCGGGCGTGGAAATCCGAATCGGGGAGAACGACGAAATTCAGGCAAAAGGAAACGGAATTATGAAGGGATATTACAAAAAACCTGAAGAAACGCAGAAAGTTTTCACGGAAGACGGCTGGTTTAAAACCGGAGATGCCGGAACAATAGACAGCAAAGGAAATCTTACTATTACAGACCGTCTGAAAGATCTTATGAAGACTTCCAACGGAAAATATATCGCGCCGCAGCAGATTGAAAATATCCTAACCAACAACAATTTCATTCAGCAAATTGTCCTGATTGCGGAAGGAAAACAGTTTGTTTCCGCGTTGGTTGTTCCGAACTTTGAATTTTTAAAAGAATATCTCAAAAAAAATAATATTCCTTTCACCCATTGGGAGGAAATTGTAAAAAACGAAAAGATACACGATTTTTACAAAGACAAAATTAAAGAACTGCAAAGCCATTTATCCGATTACGAAAAAGTGAAAAAATTCACATTGATGCCTTCGGAATTTGATATCAATACAGGAGAAATTACTCCGACATTGAAGGTAAAAAGAAATGTAGTGCTTAAAAAATATGCAGATCTCATAGAGAAGATGTATTAAATTTTTAAGGCTGAGTTGAAGATTGAGCTGTAACAACTGTACATTAAGCCAGATCTCACCTTGCAAAAATTGAAATTATGACAACACAGGAATTTTTAGGAAAAAAAGATTTTACAATAAACAATCAGACGGTTTCGGAAAGCTGTCCTTCGAATATTGCCTTAATCAAATACTGGGGGAAATACGACAATCAGATTCCCGCCAATCCAAGCATCAGTTTTACTTTAAACCATTGCAGAACGAATACTTCGATGGAGTTTTCTGCCAATGAACCTTTTTCTGTGCAGACTTTTCTTGCCGGAAATGAAGAAGTAAAATTTGCCGAAAAAATTGAAAAATATTTCAGAAATATCGAACAGTATCTTCCATGGATTTTACAGGGAAAATACATCATCAGAACCGAAAATACTTTTCCTCACAGCTCAGGAATTGCAAGTTCTGCTTCCGGTTTCGGAGCGATAGCTAAATGTTTAATGAATCTGGATGAAACATTCTCAGGCAAAACTTCGGATGAAGAATCGTTGAGAAAAGCCTCTTTTTTAGCAAGATTGGGAAGCGGAAGCGCATGCCGAAGTCTTTATAATGGGCTGGTTGTGTGGGGCGAATCTCAGGTAAAAGGAAGCTCTGATCTTTTTGCAGTACAATACCCAAACGATGAAATTCATGAAATTTTTAAAGATTTTAACGACTGGGTTTTACTCATTCATGAGGGTCAGAAAAGCGTTTCTTCCACTGTCGGTCATGGTTTAATGAATACCAATCCTTACGCAGACAGAAGATTTCAGGAAGCAAGGGAAAATTTCGGTCCCATGAAAGAAATTTTAGCCAATGGAGATTTACAGAGTTTCATTAAACTGGTAGAACACGAAGCATTAACACTTCATGCCATGATGATGATGAGCGATCCTGCATTTATTTTAATGAAAACAGGAACTTTGGAAGTCATCAATAAAATCTGGGATTTCAGAAGAGAAACCAATTTGCCGTTGTTTTTTACGTTAGACGCAGGAGCCAACGTTCACCTTCTGTTCCCGAACGAAGGTTCAGAAGAAAAAATAAAATCTTTCATCGAAACCGAACTGTTGCAGCATACGCAGAACAATGGAGTGGTGAAAGATGTGATGAGGTTTTAATTTTGTGAAAAAATATAAGGGTTAAAGACATACTTAAAATCTTTAACCCTATTTTTATCTATTTATCTAAGATTCCCCTGATTTTATTCGCATTCGAAATCAGTTCTCCAAGATATTCGAAATTTTCTTTTTCCAGGGCGGCTTTAAACTTTCTTAACTGAGCAATGTGTTCATTCAATACATCCAGAACATTTTCTTTATTTTGTCTGAAAATCGGAACCCACATTTCCGGATGAGACTTTGCCAGACGAACAGTGCTGGAAAAACCGGAACTAGCCAGTTGAAAAATAGTTTCTTCTTCTTTCTCCTTTTCTAAAACCGTATTTGCCAAAGCGTAAGAAGTGATGTGGGAAATATGCGAAATATAAGCGGTGTGAACATCATGATCTTCCGCATTCATGTAAATCAGATGCATATCAAGACTTTCTACAATTTTTTCAACCAGTTGTAAAGCATCTTCTGCGGATTTTTCCTTATCGCAGATTACTCCTGCTTTTCCGGAGAAACTTTCTGAAACTGCCGATTTCGGGCCGTTATTTTCCGTTCCCCACATCGGATGGAAAGCCACAAATCTTGATCTTTTCGGATGATTTTTTACCGCATTTACAATTCCTGCTTTGGTAGATCCTGCATCCATCACCGTCTGATGTTCTGAAATCAGGTCTAAAACATTCGGCAATAATTTTCTTGCGGCATCTACAGGAATGGCAAGAATCACCAGATCAGAGTTTTTAATTCCGTATTCCAGATCTACTTTTGCATCGATTATTTTGAGTTCTAATGCTTCATTCAGATGGTCATTGCTGTTATCAATACCGTAGATGAAATCGGCAATTCCCTTTTGTTTTAATTTTAAAGCCATTGAGCCACCGATTAATCCTACACCAATAATACTTATTTTCATCGTTTAAATTTTAAAATAAAAAACCCCGCCCAAGGACGAGGTTTTGTTTTATCTATAAGAAATCCTTATCCCAGATCTGAGTTAAAAATTCCGTAATAATATGTTTCGTTGTTTGTAATCACGAGACAAAGGTAAATATTTTTTTTTAATCAGGATTAAAAAGTGAATTGTGAATTTCGCTTCGCGAGTAAAATTTTTTACAGGTCAATAAACTTCGTTGCCAATTCGCTTTGCTGTCAATTTATTTCATTGTGAATTTAAGAATTAGCCATTGCTTGCGTAGCAAATTCATTATTCAAATCATTAAGGATTGCTGATAATCAATGTTGAAGGAATATCCGATAACCATATGCTTTTCGTATCGATGAGGTTTTTCCAGCTTTTGCTGCTGATGAGCATTAAATCCTGCGAATTCAGAAATTCTTTCTCAATTTTTTTCTCATTGTATAGCGTGATGTGATTCGGCGCCACCTGTTCGATGCTTCGGATGAGTTCTTTCACTTCAATATTATTCCGGATCTGTCCTGCAACATCTAAGATAATAATCTGCGAATTGTTATTATTGATGAGTCTTTTGGCATATTCAAGCAGATAAAAATCACTTAAATTAAAAATCGGGACAAAAACTTTGTCTGCGGAAGTGAATTCTTTTTCCACCAGAATCCCAACAGGAATATGGGTTTTATCCAGAATCTGTAACGTAAAATCGTCAAAAGGCGAGTTGTTGAAAATATTGCCTTTCCCTTTTACCGTGTTTAAAAGTTTTTCAGGATTAATAATCTTTGTCGTGAAACCAAGCAGTCTTCCCAGTAAGCTTCCTTCATACATGGATTTTCCGAGCATGATGAGAAGAAGGTCATAATTTCCTTTGTTGGTAATATGCGTAAGATCGTTTTCAATATCATTGGATGCTTTGAAAAGCGTTGTGACTTCAAGATTCAGATCGTTGGACGTTTCTATTACATTTTTAAACTGTTCATTTTCGTATTCATTAATATCATAAGCGTGCATTTCATTCACAGGAGCAATATTCATCGCGGTTATGCTTTTGTTGCCGTTCATTTTATGGGTGAAATCATGAGCCAGTTTCAGCAGCGTGCTTCCGGATTCAGGATGGTCAAAAGATAATAATACCCTGTATTTCGCATCATTTACCGGAGATTCCTCATCATCTTTTTTAGATTTAAATAGAAAATTGATGAAATCCAGCGCAGGTCCCGTCATGAAAGTTGTAAAGAGCGCCATAATTACCATCATAGCAAATATCTGAGGACTTAAAACGCCCAGATCATAACCGATATTCAGGACAATAAGCTCCATCAAACCTCTGGTGTTCATCAAAGCTCCGATCGTTAAACTTTCTTTCCAGTTGATGCCTAAAAATTTTGCGGTTAACGCACTTCCTGCAAATTTTCCTACGACTGCGGTCAAAATGATAAATCCTGCCGTAATCCAGAGATGACTGTCATTCAGTAATCCGATTTGTGTACGAAGTCCTGTAAATACAAAGAAAAGGGGTAGAAGAAGAACCAACGCCACATCTTCAACTTTATCAATAAACAGTGTTCTGAATTTTGCATTTTCAGGCATAATCGCTCCTGCCATAAAAGCTCCGAAAAGCGCATGAATCCCAATAACTTCCGTAGCATAAGCCGAAAGAATTAAGGTTAAAAAGAAAATCGCAACCATGGGTTTGTTGATGGTGCTTTTTCCTGCCTGTAAGTCTCCGATTCTTTTTAGGAACGGTCTTACAATTTTAATCATGAAAAATACATAGGCAATTGCCATCAGGATCACGTAAATGGAGCTTTCAAACGATCCGGCTTTTACAATAGCAATTACGGCTGCCAAAATACACCATGCCGTAATATCATCGGCTGCTGCACAGGTAATGACCACAGTTCCCAGTTTGGTTTTCTGGAGATTTCTTTCCTGAACGATTCTTGCTAAAACGGGAAAAGCGGTAATACTCATGGCAATAGCGATGAAAAGCGCGAATGAGGTAAACTGAATTCCTTCCGGCGCAAATTCTTTATAAATGAAATAAGACAGACCAATTCCCAAGGCAAAAGGGATAATAATACTTGCATGACTTATGACTACCGCATCGTGTGCTTTTTTTCTTAAAACGCTTAAATCCAGTTCCATTCCCACAATGTACATGAAAAGAATAAGTCCGATCTGGCTTAAAAACTGAAGATTTCCTAAAGATTCTTTCGGGAAAAGAAACGCTGAAAATTCGGGGAAGTACATTCCTACGAGGGAAGGTCCAAGAACAATTCCTGCGATCATTTCACCGATCACGGAAGGCTGCTTGATCTTCATACAAATCCATCCGAAAAGTCTTGCAACAAGAATAATGGTAACGATTTGTGCCAGTAATAAAGCTAAAGGATGGTGAAGATTGGTCTTGAATGATTCTAAAAAATTGTCCCAGCTGGAACTGTTGTTTGTTTTTGTAATGATCTTTTCTCCGATTTCCAAAGTCTGCCCTTCAATGATGAAAAAATACATCAGTGATGAAAAAACAATAATGGTGGAAATATAAAAGATGATATTTCTGTATTTTCCCCAATTCATGATTCCAAATTTTAGACAAAATTGCTAAGAAAATCGGAAAAAAAAGATGATTTTTAATCAAATGTAATGAAAAGAAAGAATTTTGCAGTGAAATCTAATGTCCCAATAAATCGGAAAGAGATTTCCTGTAGGTTTCCCCGATCTGAAGCTTTAAAAAGCGGTCATTTCCCAGAGAAACAGTAGTAATAATTTCGTTGGTGGAGAATATTTTGACGGCACATAAAGCAATAACTTCTTTTTTGTTGACCTGCGCAAAATCTTTTGCAGGAAGCATTTCCAGAAGATTTTTGAAATTCAGGTTTTTTAAAACAATATTGGTTCCGTCCTTAAGAAGGATTTCCTTATCCCGACTGTCGATTTCCGAAGTTTTGATGTAGGCGATCTGGTCTGTAAAAATTACGGTTTTACCGATGTTGGTATTCCATTCGATAAAATCTTTTTTATTGGTCTTTTGGAGTAGTTCCGCTGCTTTTTCGAAAGCCTGGGTTAACCTTTCTTTTTTGATGGGTTTTCTTACATAATCTACAACATTCAGGTCGAAAGCTTCGGCTGCATATTCTTTGTAAGCGGTGGTAAAAATGATTTTTTTTGAGCCTGAAATGGCTTCTGCAACCTGCAATCCGTTTATTCTGGGCATTTCGATGTCTAAAATGCAGACGTTGCAGTCGATGTTTTCAATTTCGTTCAGAAAAATTTTAGGATCATTAAATGCTTTTACAACTTCTACATTTTCAATCTGTTCGCATAGAAGTTTTAAATAGCTGATTGCCAGTAATTCATCGTCAAGAATAACGCATTTTATCATAAAAATCTCCTAAATTGATTGTTAATTCTGCCGTGAAGATACCGTTTTTTGAACTTTTCTGAAGCGTGTAAAAATTATTGTAGATCATTTTCAGCCTTTGATCCAGAGACTGGCTTCCGAAGCCGCTTTTTTCTTTTTCGAGAACATTTTTCAGAGAAGCTTTATTGCTTACTTTCATCGTGAAAATTCTTTTTTCAAGTTCAAGCTGAATGGAAATAAAAGAGTCTGAAGCAAGGAAATCGGTGTGTTTAAAGGCATTTTCAATCAAATCTACCGAAAGAAGAGGGGCAAAAACTTTCTCTTCGTAAATTTCATCCGATTTATTGATTTTCGATTTAATTCTGAAATCAAAAAGCGGATTTACTTTAATTTTGTTGATCTCAATTAAACTTACAGCAAAATTTAATTCTTCTTTCGGACTTACGAATTTGTTATTACTTTCGTATAGAATATAGTCTAAAACATTCGCAAGTTTATCGAGCGACATATACGTCTGATAAGCATGAGACTGCACCGAATTCAGGATATTTTTAAATAAATGTGGATTCAGTTTTGTTCCGATGTGTTCAAGCTGTACTTCATTCAGTCTTTCCTGAATCATTTTATTGGCAGTCGAAAGCTTGGCATTTTTTACTTTGAATTTCTGATTTTGGCTGAATAAATAAATGCTTACCGTTAAAAAAAAGAAAACCGCAAATACTCCGATGAATATCCAATAATCATGAATCATGTAGTAATTGCCTTCCATGGATTGAAAATTTATTTACTTCTTTTTATTTTCTATTTTAAACCAAACACTCGGTATTTGCGACATGTCATGCTGAGCTTGTCGAAGCATGTTTATTTTTTATTTAAACGCAAAGTTTTAATAAAGATAATTCTAAATTTAAAAGAAGCAAAGATATAAATGCTTCGCAAAGCAGACTGATAATTTATTTCAATTTCTTCAAAGAATTTACCGTTACGCTTTCCTCACATTTTTCAAAAGTGATTTCGTAAGTGGGTTTTTCTTCGGGATAGGTGAGAAGATAATCAGGACAGGGTTTTTTCTGAGCGTGGCTTCTGTCGAAATCAATCTTTCCTTTGGTGATGATACTGTCTTTCAGAAATTTTTCATCAACTTTTAATGTTGCCATTTCTGTTTTTGCTGTTTCAGAATATTTAAAATCTTTAGACAGGGTTTCTGCAATAACGCGGCTGTTGGGAAGATAACCGCTGCAGCTTGCGCCTTTTTTGTTTAAGATAAAAAATACAATAATACATCCCGGTACAAGACCGATTGCATAGAATTTCAGTTTTTTCATTAGAAAATTAAAAGATTGATATCGTGATAAGTAAGTCCGAAACGGTCGCAGATGATTTTTTTCGTGTGTCTGCCTTTGTACATATAAAGACTCTGTTTCATTTCGTTTTTGCGAACCAGCATATTTTCGAAGCCGCCTTCTTCATCGTAATTTAAAATATAGGAAAGGAAGAAATTGGAGATGGCTTTTGTTGTGGTTCTCGGCATTCTTGAGGTAAGGTTCGGAAGTCCGCAGTGGATTACGCCGTGCTTAATGATGTATGGATCTTCCATGGTGGTAAGTTCGGAAGTCTCGATTACTTTTCCGTTGTCGATGGTAATATCAATAATTACACTTCCTTTTTTCATTTTCATTACCATATCTTCGGTAACGATGGGTGTCATATTCAATCTTGGAAGGGCTCCGATCACCACATCGGCTCTTCTTAAGGCTTTTTTCAGCTCTTTCGGATCGATAATGGAAGTCGGAACTCTGCTGTCAACCAAAGTGTGAAGTCGTCTTAATTTTGAAAGGGAATTATCGAAAACTCTTACACTTGCCCCTAAACCGATGGCTGCTTTTGTGGCAAATTCTCCAACGATTCCTGCTCCCAAAATAACCACTTCAGCGGGTCTTACTCCTGTGATTCCGCCCAACATTAAACCGTTGGATAAAGCTAAAAGCTCGGAAGCATAAAGAATGGAAACCGTTCCTGCAATTTCGCCGACCAGTCTTACTAAAGCTAATTGTTTGTATTCGTCTACAATGAATTCAAATGCAATGGCATTTACTTTTTTCTCTGCCAGTTTTAAGAAATAGTCTTTATCTCTCAAATTGATCTGAAGTGCCGATACAAGATAGGTATTCGGTCGCATATAATCGATTTCTTCGTCTGTAGGCGGATTGACTTTTAAAATTAAATCCTGCCCGAAAGCTTCTTTCGGATCGTTTGTAATTCTCGCTCCCGATTCAGAATATTGCAGATCTGTAAAGAACGAACCTTGTCCGGCTCCGGATTCTATGATTATTTCATGACCACTTTCTACCAAAACCTGCACCGCATCAGGCGTTATGCAAGCTCTTCTTTCATTCAGGGAAGTTTCCTTCGGAATTCCTATGCTGAATTGTTTTCCTTTTTTAATGACCTCCAGTTTTTCTTCTTTCGGCATCAGTTCCTCTTCGGTAAAAGGAGTAAAAATGTTTGTAGTACTCATCCTTTTAAATAATTAGGTTCTTACAGATCGTTATTTTACATTCAAATTCAGGAGCAAAGATACATAATATTTACTCGAATGAAATTTCTCTGTTTTCTCCGGTATTAATGATGCTCATTTCGTGGTATTTGAGACCGTAAAGATCTTCTTCGTAGACTTCCGGCCATTCGATAATGCAGAGAAATGAATGGTCTAAGTATTCTTCCATTCCGATATCATAGACTTCTTCAATGTTTTTTAAACGATATAAATCGAAATGATATACTTTTCCTTTTGGGGTATTGTACTCATTGACAATAGAATAGGTGGGTGAATTTACTTCGTCTGTACTTCCCATATTTTTAAGGAGAAACTGGGTGAAAGTTGTTTTTCCGGCGCCCAGATTTCCTTTTAAAAGTAAAATGTTATGCTCTAATTTTGAAATGACGGTTTCGGCAATATTCTGCCAGTCTTCCATATGTTGAATCGTGAATTGCATATTTTTAAACAAAGATAATGAATTACGGTAAAAAATTCAGGTGTAAAATTAGATCAAATAATTGTATTTTCAATTTTTGAGGTCATTCAAATCAATTAAATTTATAAAACTTTTCAGGATAATTTTAAGATGTTTTTATACTAAATTTATACTGTTCTCTATAGATTTTTTTGTATATTTTTGCAGCATGATTTCCAAACAGACCATCGATAAGATTTTTTCTACAATCCGCGTTGAGGAGATTGTGGGAGAATATGTGCAGCTCAAAAGAGCAGGGTCTAATTTCAAGGGATTAAGTCCTTTTCATGACGAAAAAACACCGAGTTTCGTTGTTTCGGCAAGCAAACAGATCTGGAAAGATTTCTCTACCGGAAAAGGAGGAACAGCGATCTCTTTCTTAATGGAAATCGAAAATTTCACATATCCTGAAGCACTTCGTCACGCGGCAAAAAAATACGGAATTGAAATTGAGGAAGATCAGAAGGATTTTTCCGAAGAAGCAAAAAATGCACAGTCGGAAAGAGATCTGCTGTATAAAATCCATGAAATTGCGAACGATTTTTTTCAGAATTTCCTTTGGGAAGTGGAAGAGGGGAGATCAATCGGTCTTTCTTATTTTAAAGAGCGTGAACTTCGTGATGACATCATTAAAAAATTCCAGCTCGGATATTCGCCTGAAAAAAAGAACGCCTTTACAGAATATGCTTTAGAAAAAGGCTATTCAAAAGAAATTCTGGAGAAATCGGGTCTTTCAATTTTTCCTGAAAATTCTCCCGCAGGAATCGACCGCTTTCGTGAAAGAGTAATATTTCCGATCCACAGTTTTTCGGGCAGGGTTTTAGGTTTTGGAGCCAGAATTCTTAAAAATAACGTAAAGACAGCCAAATATCTCAACTCACCGGAAACGGAAATTTATCATAAATCCAATGTTCTTTATGGTTTAAACCAAAGCAAGCAGGCAATTTCGCGTAAGAATGTCTGTCTTTTGGTGGAAGGTTACATGGACGTTATTTCGCTTCACATGTCGGGAATCGAAAATGTGGTGGCAAGTTCCGGAACTTCTTTAACGACGGAGCAGATTAAGCTTATCAAAAGATTAACAGAGAACGTTACGATTCTTTTTGACGGGGATAATGCAGGAATTAAGGCCAGTTTCAGAAGTATTGATATGCTTTTGACGGAAGGAATGAATATTCGGGTGATGTTGTTTCCGGACGGAGACGATCCCGATTCTTTTGCACGAAAACATCCGCAGGAATATGTGGAAAAATTCATCGAAAATGAAGCGATGGATTTTATTGATTTTAAAGCTGAAATTCTTTTCAAGGAAATTGGAGATGATCCGATTAAGAAAGCTGAAGCCATCAGAGACATTGTGAAGTCGGTTTCCTTTGTTCAGAATGCTTTGAAAAGGGAAGTGTATCTGAAGCAGGTTTCTACAAAATTCGGACTTTCAGAGCAGAGTCTGTTTAATGAGCTGGATGTTCAGAAGCAGATCACCCAAAATCAGACGCATAAAGCACAGATTAAAGCTGAAGCGCAACAACCTGCAAAGCTTGAAGTGGTTAATGATCCGAGAGATTATATTGATCCGGTACTTTTTAATGTAACGAAACTTGAAAATGACCTTATCAATCATATGCTCAATTACGGAGATGTTGTTCTTCACAGAACCGCGCCGGATCAGCAGCAATATGATATTACGGTGATTGAGGAAATTCTTCACCATTTTGAAGAAGACGACTACGAATTTCAGGTGGAACTGAACAAACGAATCGTAGAGTATATAAAAGAAGGAATTGAAAAAGAGGAACTCCGAAAAGGAAATTTCTTTTTCGGATTAATGGATGAAGAATTGAGCAAGGCAGCCGTCAATTCCATGAATATCTACAGTGAGCTGAACGACTGGACCACAAGAAATATTTTTTCGCCCAATTACGGGGATAAAATTCCAGAGCAGGTGGCAGGAGATATTCTGATTCATAAATTCAGATATGTTAATTTCCTGATATCAAAAGCAAAAGGAGAATTGGCAGAATATGCAGAATCCGATGAATCTAAATATTTTGAACAGCTTAAGAAAATTCAGATGCTCACGATGGTTTCCAAGGAATTGGCTAAAATTTTAAATTATTCTGCAATTACAGGTATTTATACTGACAGATAATAGGAAATAATCTATTAATTATTGAAACTTTATGACAAAAAGTCTTATAAAATTTTAGGAATAAAAGTTGTAAATTCAACCTCGTAAAATGTAATACACAAAACAAGCATATGGACATTAAAAAAGAATTCAGAGATTTCTCTGTAAAACATCTGGGAAATAACGGTTTGGCAACCGATCAGTATATGGGAATGTATGGTCCTACAGGTCTTACGCCGTACATTATGGAGGAGAGAAGATTAAATGTTGCACAAATGGATGTTTTCTCCCGTTTGATGATGGACAGAATTATTTTCTTAGGAACAGGAATTGATGATCAGGTGGCGAATATCGTAACCGCTCAGCTTCTTTTCTTAGAGAGTGCAGATCCTTCAAAAGATATTCAGATTTATATCAATTCTCCGGGTGGAAGTGTTTACGCCGGTTTAGGAATTTACGACACGATGCAGATCATTAAGCCTGATGTAGCAACAATCTGTACCGGTATTGCAGCTTCAATGGGTGCTGTTCTTTTGGTTGCCGGAGAAAGCGGAAAACGTTCTGCTTTGAAGCACTCAAGAGTAATGATTCACCAACCTTCGGGAGGTGCGCAAGGTGTTGCTTCTGATATGGAGATCAACCTGAGAGAGATGTTAAAGCTTAAAAAAGAGCTTTACGAGATCATTTCCGAGCACTCAGGACAGACTTATGACTGGGTAGAAAAAGCTTCCGACAGAGATTACTGGATGACTTCCGAAGAAGCAAAAGGATACGGAATGGTAGACGAAGTTTTACAGAGATCTAAAGACAAAAAATAAATTTTGTAAAAATAATAAGAAGACGCATCAATTGATTTTGGTGCGTTTTTTTATTGAAATATATCAGGAGCTTTTTCCGGCTTTCCGCACTCGCTGTTTCTAATATTTCAGGGTTGCGGCGGCGGAGCCGCCGCAACCCTGAAATATTAGAAACGAGCTCAGACAATTGCTGCAATCCGGGCTAGGATAAAAGTCGGATTTACAAATTTTAACATCAATAGTGATAAAAGTAATTTTCAGACCTAAAATAAATACTTTAACAAATTTTATAAAATGTAAGGGCAAAAACGGTATCATTTTTTCAAGATGATGAGTACAACACTTAAATCATAAAAATTATGTCAAAGAAAATTGCAATTTTAGCAACACACGGATTTGAAGAAAGCGAATTGAAATCTCCAAAAGAACATTTAGAACAGCAAGGTTGGACAGCCCACATCATCAGTCCGGAATCCGGAACTATTAAAGCATGGGCAGAAAAAGATTGGGGAAAGGAATACAATGTTGATAAAACTTTAGATGAAGCCAACGCTTCAGACTATGATGCATTGGTTTTACCGGGAGGAGTAATCAATCCGGATCAGTTAAGAACCAATGAAACTGCTTTATCTTTTGTAAGAGATTTTTTCCAGCAGCACAAACCCGTTGCAGCCATTTGTCATGGACCACAGATTCTTATTAACGCCGAAGTGGTGGACGGAAGAAAAATGACATCGGTGGATTCAATCAGTAAAGATCTTAAAAATGCGGGAGCAAATTGGGAAGACAGCGAAGTTGTGGTAGATCATGGTCTGGTAACAAGCCGTACTCCGAAAGATCTTCCAGCCTTTAATGCAAAGATGGTCGAGGAGATCAAAGAAGGAAAACATGAAGAACAGACCATCTAAAATATAAAAGCACAAACTTTAATTTTACAAACTCTGATTATAAAAAATCCGGCGGCATCGAAGATGCCGCCGGATTTTATTTTTCATTTTCTGTAGATCTTCTCTTTTTAAAGAACATCCTGTAAATCAAAAATGTCTGTACTAAAATATTTCCAAAAAATATCAGAAACATCTTATATATTGGTATTGACGCATAAAAAGGCAACAGCTTATCAAATAATACTGCGGGTGAATTCACCAAAACTTTTATGACTGACAACGGATACTGCAAAAATTCAGGTTTTATCCCGATGAAAAACTGGTCGTAGATAAATACATAAAGAATATCAAATATTAATATTCCCAGAAACAGCAGTATAAATTTTTTCACAGCCTTATTTTCGATTAATTAAAAGCCTCAATAATTTTAGAAAAATCTTCCAGTTTTAAAGCGGCTCCGCCAATCAATCCACCATCAATATCCGGCTGAGAGAATATTTCCTTTGCATTATCCGGTTTTACAGAACCTCCGTAAAGAATAGAAACTTCATCTGCAACTTCCTGTCCGTATTTTGCGGCGATAATACTTCTGATGTGAGCGTGGATTTCCTGTGCCTGTTCCGGCGTCGCAGTTTCTCCGGTTCCGATTGCCCAAACCGGTTCGTAAGCGATCACTACTTTTTTAATTTCCTCTGCGGTAAGCGTGAAAAGAGCCACTTCAGTCTGGTTTTTTACCACTTCAAAATGCTGTCCTGCTTTTCTCTGCTCCAAAGTTTCCCCATTACAGTAAACCGGAATCAGACCTTTATCCAAAGCTAATTTTACTTTTCTGTTGCAGTGAGAGTCTGTTTCGCCGTGATATTGTCTTCTTTCAGAATGCCCGATTAAAGAACCTGTTGCATCAATAGATTCCAGCATATCTACAGAGATTTCTCCTGTGTACGCTCCACTTTCATGTTCACTGATGTCCTGCGCGAAAACGCCGATTTCATCTTTTTCAAAAACATCTTTTGCCATCATCAGATACAGAGACGGAGGAGCGATCCATACTTCGCAGTTCGTAGTATTATTGTTTTTATAGCTTAGTAACTGAACCATTAATTGTTGGGCATCAATTACATTTTTGTTCATTTTCCAGTTTCCTGCAACTATTTTTCTTCTCATAGTTTCTTTTATTTTAAAGTTAAAAACTAAAAGTCAGAAACGGATTTCTAACTTCTAATGACTCAATTATCGATTAATATTCCAAAGGTTTTTCAAAAGCGTATAAAAAGTATGCTCTTCATCCGTCACTTTATTATCCGCCTTAATCAGCGTTTTCGCAAACTGGATGAAACTTGTTCTTTCCTCTTCTGTAGAATCGTCGTAGAAACAACGTGCGTGAAATTCAAAATGATCTTTCCATTCTTCCGGCTGAAGCAGGGCAATGGTTTCAAGCTCATTATCAAGATTCATTTTAAAAGGAAATTCATCGGCTAAATATTGCTGAACAAGCATTCCTTCTTCCGGAGCAAATTCTCCGTCTACAGAAGAAAGAATCATCAATAAATGATAACCGGCAATGGGTTTGTTAGACTTTTGCATTGATATAGTTTAAATTTTAGTGTTTTTTTATTTCAGATAATCTTTTGCAGGCTGTTTGTCAACAATTTTTCCGTTTTCCAGAACCAGTACAAAAGGATTGCTTCTAGCGATGGTTTTAATTGCTGTAGCATCCATCATCAAATTTTTAATGGTTTTAAAGGTATTCGGAAGTGTTGAAACTCCGTAAACAGCAGGTGTACCCTGAGTTTTTATTTTAGTTTCAAGCTGTTTAATAAGTTCCGGAGAAACATTTTGAGGATAGTACGTGAAAATTAAAATAGCTTTTGGAGCATTGATAACTTCCTGAGTCATATCCATTCCCGTAGTATCTTCAAGCTTGAATTTTGCAATTTCAGATTTGTAGCCTTCTTTTACCAGAACAGATTCATTCTTTCCTTCCTCTATTTTCCAGGGCGATCCTTCTGCCCAATATTCTGTTTTTTTGATATAATCATCCTGATTTACTTTCAGAACCTCTCCGGTTTCAGCATTTTTCAGGGAATAAAACGTCTGATACTGGGACGGATTTTTAGCAATTTTAGCTTTTTCAGCTCTCAGATCGGTTCCGATTTTATAATCACGGAAATCAATAACAGGTTCATGAACAATTCCATGTGCGCCAACCAGAATCATGGCAACAGAAAAAACGCCCAGAAGAATATATTTGAATTTGTTTCCTGTTTCTTTCTTTGTGCTGAAGCTGTATGCATCTTTTTTCTTAAATTCTTTTCTGTAAAGAAT
This sequence comes from Chryseobacterium sp. HMWF035, assembly GCF_003094695.1. Lineage (NCBI taxonomy): Bacteria > Pseudomonadati > Bacteroidota > Flavobacteriia > Flavobacteriales > Weeksellaceae > Chryseobacterium > Chryseobacterium sp. HMWF035. The sequence goes on from NZ_QEHP01000050.1 coordinate 36,904, forward strand.
GAAAACAGCGATTAACCCGATTAAAAGCACAATGTCTTTAATAAAACTCTGCCACGGCGTAAATTTAATGGCATCTCCAAAACATCCGCAATCTGTTACCACATTGTAATAGGCAGAATAAAAGGTAAGGAAACCAAAGAAAATACATAATGCAATTAATGCAGAAAGCGTGAATTTAAGTTTCAGTTTAATCAAAAGCATAAAGCCCAGAAGAAGTTCCAGCACCACAACAAATATCGAAAGCGGCAGTGCAAACTTTTCGAAAAACGGCATATTAAAAACATTCGGGGCAAAATATTCTTCCATTTTAAAGGAAAAACCAACCAGATCAACTGCTTTTACAAACCCTGAAAGGATGAAAATAACCGCAAGAAGAAATCGTAATAAACCTTTTATCATAATTAATTTGTTTTTTTATTTTACACTGGCTGCTTTTTCAGAAAATTTGATCAGGCAGAACACCGCATAATTCAGCATATCAAAATAATTGGCATCCAAACCTTCGGAAACCAGAGTAACGCCTTGGTTATCTTCAATTTGTTTGGTTCTTAAAACTTTCTGATAAATAAGATCCGTAATCGAAGAAATTCTCATGTCTCTCCAGGCTTCACCGTAATCATGGTTTTTTCTTTCCATTAATTGTTGTGCTTCGGCAGCATAATGATTGTAAATCTCTAAAATCTCCTCTTTATTTTCATTAAAATCGTTGGAAAAACCTTTTTCAAGCTGAATCAGTCCGATAATGGAGTAGTTCACAATGGCGATGAATTCATCCTCTTCACTTTCGTCCACCATTTTTTTGTCAGTCATTTGTAACGTGCGGATTCTGTTGACTTTAATGTAAATCTGATCCGTAATTGAGCTTGGTCTTAAAACCCTCCAAGCTGCGCCGTAATCCTGTAATTTTTTGCTGAATAATTCGCGGCACTGACTGATAACTTTCCCGAACTGTACTGATGTTTGTGACATAAATTCTCTTAATCTTCCAAATATACGAATTTTTGTGTGTTGGAGGGGTTCGGAATAGGAGAGTTTGGGCGTTTTTGGGTGAGAGCGTTTATGAGTTTGAGGGAGAGCGTTTATGCATGGTGTGGTTAATAGGCATTTAAATGATATTTTCAGATTTGTGCGTTTCTTTTTTATGCTATTTTTGTAGAATAAACTCAATTCGTAATTCCAAAATGTTTACTCATAAACCATCCGGCTTCCCAGCTCTCTCATTCTCCAACACTCAAACCTTTGAACACTTTCACTCCATCAACTGCAATGGAAGATTAATAGATTTATCAGCCCCGAAAATCATGGGAATTCTCAATCTCACTCCGGATTCTTTTTCAGACGGCGGAAAATTTAACAATGAAAAATCTGCGCTGGAACAGACTGAAAAAATGCTGAAAGATGGTGCTGAAATCATCGACATCGGACCGCAATCCACAAGACCGAATGCGGAATTTCTGACTTCTGAAGAGGAAATCCGAAGAATCGGAAATATCATTTCTCTAATTAAAAAAGAATTTCCGGAAGCTTTGATCTCTTTGGATACATTTTATTCCGGAACCGTAAAATTTGGTTTTAATGAGGGCATTGATCTGATTAACGATATTTCCAGCGGTCAGTATGATGATAAAATGTTTGAAACTGTTGCAGAAACAAAGCTGCCGTACATTCTCATGCACGTAAATCCTACTTATGAGACGATGCACGATAAGATACAATTTGAAGATATTATTCTTTCAGAAAATCGATATTTCTCAGAAAAAATGGCAGAATTGCTCAAGTTAGGAGTGAAAGATCTGATCCTTGATCCCGGTTTCGGATTTGGTAAAACAGTGGAAGATCAAATGAAAATGATTGATGAGGTAAAGTATTTAGGATTTGGGAAATTCCCTTTACTGATCGGTATTTCAAGAAAATCTTTCATTTATAAACCTTTAGGAAAATCTCCTTTGGACATTAATGAAGAAACTCAAAAACTCCATCTGAAAGTTTTGCAGCAGGGCGCAAAAATTTTGAGAGTTCATGATGTCTTGGAAGCTATGAAAACTCTGGATAGATTTTTGAGGAATTAAAATGATCCGAATCGTCGGATTTTCATGATTAAAAAACAAAAAAGCTGTCTCAAAAGTCAGTTTTTTGGCTTTTGAGACAGCTTTTTTATAGTTCTAAATTTATCTTTCCAGTGTAAAATTAGAAATCACTTTCGGACGTTCGGTTTCATTGGCTACTTTCCATGAAGTTCGGTACATCCATTCCGTCATTTTATACAGCTTTTTGTAATTAATATTTTCCGATTCATCTTGCGGCGTATGATATTGATCGTGCAGAACACTCGTGAAAAATATTGCAGGAATTCCTGCTTTTGCATAGGGTAAATGATCGCTTCTGAAATAAAAATATTCTGCATGCTTCGGAGAATCCCAATCTTTCAGATACCTGAATTTCGTACTTTCATTATTGGCATCTTCAGCCATTTTTACCAATTCTTCAGAATTTTTGTGAGGCGGGTTTCCTCCCAGAAGCGCAGCTTCATTATTATTATTTCTCCCGATCATATCACCATTGAGAACGGCAACAATATTTTCTTTTGGCACAACAGGATGCGCTGCATGCCATCTCGAACCCAATAAACCTCTTTCTTCAGCACCATGAAAAACAAAGAGAATACTGCGTTTTGAAGGCTGTTTTTTATAGGCTCTTGCCATTGCCAACATCGCAACACAGGTACTTGCGTTATCATCTGCGCCGTTGTAAATTGTATCGTTTTTTACAGGATGTCTTATTCCGTCGTGATCCTGATGTCCGCTGATTAAAACAAATTCGTTTTTAAGTTTAGGATCTGTACCGTCTATTTTTCCGATGATGTTTACGGAAGGATATTTATAAGTTTCTGTGATGAGGTGCAGCGAAATTTTAGGATTGTTTTTTACCCAGTCAGAATTTTCTCTTTTAATCCATAAAACCGGAATATTATTCGTCACACTTTCTCTTAAACCTTCTACTCCGTAAGAACCTCTCGTCATTTGCGGTAAAACTTCAACCCAGCTTTTATCCGATGTTTCGTCTGTAATGAAGATGATTCCTTTTGCTCCCAGTTCAGATGCTTTGTTATAGTATTTTGTTCTTACAAAACCGGGATATCTTCTTACGAAAAGCGTCATTTCCTTTTCAATATTCTTGTCAGATGCATTTACGGCGAGAATTTTACCTTTAATATTTAATTTTGATAAATCTTCGGGTTCGGCATTTCCGGCATAAATAATTTCAGAATCGATGTTTGCATTTACGGGTTCCGCAACAAGAAAATCTTTCCATAATTTTAAAGAATTATCCCCAATTTTCAGACTGCTCTGCGGAATTACCTGATGTCTGTACATATCAAAAAACTGAAAGAAAGTTCCGTTGTCTCCGGCTGGTTTCATTCCTGCTTCCTTAGCTCTGTCAGCAAGCCACATTGATACTTTAAGTTCGTCTAAAGTTCCTGCTTCACGGCCCAAAAACTGATCGGCTGCAAGATCATACATATCTTTGCGAAGATCGACTTCTTTAATAGCAGAAACCAGAGGTTTTTGATAGGATTGAGCAGTAAAAGTCCCAAAAATAAACACACTGATTGCAGATAATAGGTAATTTTTCATCTTGAATTTTTTAATGATTGGGATTACACTTTTAAAATTTAACACAAAATAAACAAAAAATGAAGTTTAAGTTGAGGTTAAACTTTAAATAAGAAGAAATACGTTTCTAAAAGTTTAATTCAGATTCGCAAGTTTATCCGCAAACTGTTTAGAAAATTCTTTTCGGTCTTCCTCCATTTTCTCCGGTGTGGAAGGAAGAATATAATTGAAAAGGATTTTATTTTCGTTATCCAGAAAGATGATTTCCTTTTCGTTTCCATCGATCATTTGGGCAAAGATTTCCCACATCGAGGTATCTTTTAATTTTAATAACTCGAAAAACTGATCTGCTTTTATTTCGATTTTCTGCATTTATCTTTTATTTAACGGTTTCATTTTTTAAAAATCCAGAATCTTTAATTTAAACTGAACTGCAAAATTTTGTTTAAAATTAGGAGTGGTGTAATATCCAACCCTGTAAAATAATCCCAGATTAAAGTAGGTTGATAGGAAATTATTCCATTCCAGACCGACTTCCTGATAAAGGTGATCCAAAGGATGGAATCTGAACTGATGGTAATCGGGATGCTTCATATTTCCCGTCGTTCCTCTTAACACAAAGTCGAAGCTTGAAATATTCTGCCCGAAGCTTTTAAAATACCATGGGATTTTATGGGTAAAATAATAGGCAATAAACCGGTCGTTGTAATATTTTCCCCCTTCCAGAGTGGCAAATCCTAAGAAAGAAGTTAGGTTAAAATTAAAATCTTTTCTTGAAGAAGCAAGCCCGTTCATGGTGAAATTTTTCCAGATCGGCGCATCTCCGAAAACCATTCCGCCATAGAGTCTGAAACCTGTGGTTCCAAACATCGTTTTGAAATTATGAACCAAAAGCGCATCAAATCGTGTATAATCGAAATCTCCGCCAAATATTTTGTAGCTTTGTTCATAATTAAAGTACAGTTCGGGATATTTCTGACCGATCAGCGATTTTCCCTGCGGCGTCATAATATTCGTAGAATTTGGGGAATATTTTAGTGTAAATAGGGTGTTAAAATTATCAAAAGAAGGACCTCTTCCACGGAAAGAATAATCGAACATCGCTTCTTCCAGATTTCTTCGGGCAGCAAAAACCAGTGTTAATCCGTTGGTAACATCGTTCAGGTAAGACACTGAAGCGCCTTTGTAACGGTAATAACGATCGTTATTCAGGTTATTTCCATAGTTTGCCGTTCTCATTTTAAAGCTCCAGAGTCTTCTGTAAAATTCACCGGAAGCTGTTACATCATCATAATAATCCAACCGGAAATACGAGTCTTTTTCCAGAGTTGTTTTGATATCAAGACCAATCCTGTATTTCCATTTATCATCCTTAAAACCGTAAGCAAAAAGGTAATCCGGAGAAAAATACGGATTGAAATTTTCATTAAGTTTTGCTTTTAATCCAACTCTGAAGCCTTCGTAAAGGTTGTAATTGACGATTTCGTCCACTGCAAAATCCATCACCCCCACTTTAATCTGTCCGTTTAGGAACAAACCGCCCAAAACTCTTGCTTTTCGGTCGATATTATAGATTTTTCCCAGACTGTCGATGGTTTTATAGGTATTTTTTTCTCTTTCGGTAAGAGGATCAGTTCGGTACTGGTCTAAGGTTTTTCCGTCGATATTTTTTACTGAAAAAGTGTAGCCTTTGAAGTCATTCTGAGAGTTTTCGGCAGGGGAATGATAATCGAAATACCGCGATGTAAGAAACGCATAGGTTCCGAACGTTTTTTTACTTTTCCTGTCGGTTTTTTCATCGCCTTTTTCGTTTTCCATCTGCATATTGCTCATTTTCAGCTTTACGGTTTCGTATGCCAGAAACCATTTGTTGTTGAAGAAAATCCACGAACTGGTAATAATTCCGTCGTTTTTATTCTTGCTGAAATTTTCAATTTTTTTTACGCCGTAGGTTTCGGTATCTACATAAATAGCGCCGTTGTATTTTCGTTTTTTATCGGGCTTTTTGTAATTCACTTCCCTGAAACGGATAACGAAATTTTTTCTTCCGTCCATTTCAATGGTATCGGTAAGAAAGAAGCGGTAAAGTCCGCGGTTTTCTTTTTTAAGCTGATCCGGAATTTTGTCTCTGTTGCTCTGCTGAAGCGCGATCATTTCATAAATAGGCTGCTTGAGACCGGAAATTCTGTTATCCAGAATATTGATCTTCTCACCGTATTTTTTAGAATACAGAAATTCCTGCGCTCTTTCCCAGAGAAACAGTTTGCTTTTCGAGAATATTTTTCGCGCGGTAATGTTGTTTAAAGAATCTTTTTCCCGCTTTTTTTTGAACATTCCGGTTTCTTCGAAGAATTTGTTGTACTGCGAAATGCTGTCTTCGTCGATATCGAGAGAAATTTTTTCGTAAGATTTGTAATAGTAGGAATCCAGCGTTTTGGGAGAGTTCTCATGGAAATACTGATTCACTTTATTAAGGATTTCCAGTGCTCTCGGATCACTTTTGTCTTCGATGATAACGGTTTCAATAGAAGTAACTTTCGATTGTGAAAAACCAAAAATACAGATTGAAAAACATAGAAACAGTAAAATCCTTTTCATAGAAAACCTTGCCAAAATTACTAATATTTATTGTCCCGCAAAAGTTTTGTTAATTGATATTAATGGGATCATTCATTGGAAATATCTTTTAAAAAATAAGACTCAAACTCTTTATCTTCAATCAAAGGACAGGATTCTTTTTGCATTAGAAGAAAATAATATTGCAGAGAAACACTCAGTAAGCCTATGTTTCATGGTTATTTTTTCAGAAAGATAATAAAAAAACAGAAACCCGAAAGCTTCTGTTTCTATTTTGCAGATAATTATTTTGAAATACGGCTTAGTTTAACAGGTTAAATCTCAGTTTGATTGCAAAATTATCTTTAAATTCCGGGGTCTGATAATATCCTAAACGGTAAGAAAATCCTACCCCAAAGTTTCTTCCCAGAAAACGGTTCCAGATAACTCCGGCTTCCTGATAATAATGATCCAGTACCTGAAACTGGAACTGATGATCCTGTCTGTTTTTCATGTTTCCGATCGCCGCCTGATATTCAAGTTCGATATTGGAATATCTTGATCCGAAAGTTTTAAACCTGAAAGGAAGATACTGCGATACTTTGAAGGCAACAAATTTATCGGTAAAGAACGTTCCGGAAGGCATGGTTGCAAAACCTAAATTGGAAGGTGTCGTAATGCTCGAAGTCCAGTTGTCTCTGTTCGCATCGGTTTGTCCTGCGATTTCAAAGTTTTTCCAGATCGGTGCATTTCCTGAAGAAATTCCTCCGAAAAGTTTGATGTTCGTATATCCTAATTTTGATCTGAACTGATGAATAATTAACGCATCCACTCTGTGATAATCCAGATCTCCGCCTAACGTTTCAAATCCTTTTTCGTAATTCATGAAGATTTGCGGATATCCTTTTTCATAAGTGAACTTTCCGCTCGGCGTCATGATATTTTTGTCATTCGGCGAGAATTTTAGGGATAAAGTGGCGCTTGTATTATCGAAACGGCTGCCCATATTTTTATACTGATAATCAAAAAGAGCCTGTTGCTTTTCTTTATTCACGGCAACTTTCACGCTTAAAGAATTCGAAATATCATAAAGGAAAGAAGCGCCCCATTTCTGGTTTTTGTAAAAAGTTGAGTTGTGAAGATCCAGATTGATGTCTGAAAATTTCATCATCATGTCCCACATATTGTTGCTGAATCTTCCGGCTGCGAACACATCATCCACATAATCGATCCTGAAAACAGACGTTCTTTTGTCTGATAATCTTACATCAAGCCCTAAACCGTATTTCCAGGTATGGTCTTTAAATCCGTACCCGAAATAGCCGTCCGGAGAAAATGTTTTGTTAAATTTTTCATTCAGCTTGATTCCTGCTCCCAGACGAAGACCTTGATATTTATCGTAACTGAAAAACTTCGTAATGTCGAAATCGATGAATTTATACCGCAGATTTCCTCTTAAAAGCTGCGTTAATGTATTCAGCTTTTTTTCAAAATCATGCTTTTCCACAAAACTGTCGATCTTGGTGTAGGTTGCACTTTCTCTCGCGGTAAGACTGTCGGTTCTGTATTGGGACAGGAGACTTCCGTCCGAGTTTTTCATTTCAAGAGAATAGCCTTTGAATTCGGATGCTTTTTGTTCTTTATTGATCTCAAAATCGAAGAAACGGTTTTTCACATATAGATAATTTCCGAAATTCTTTTTGTTGTATTTCGTTTTTTCTCCGGGTTTCAGACTGTCTTTTTTAGAAGTCTCGAAACTCTGGCTTCCCATTTTTACTTTCATGTTTTCGTAGTCTAAGAACCACTTTCCATTAATAGGCTTCCAAACCGAAACAATATCTCCTTCATTCCGCTTTTTGCTTTGGCTTTCAAATTTTTTCAAAGCATAGGTTTCAGAATCGATGTATATTTTCCCGTTGAATTTTCTCGGATTCTGCTTCTTTTTATCGGTGATTTCCTTGAATTTAATCATAAAAGTTTTTCTTCCGTCAAGCTGTAAAGTATCGGAAAGATAAAAATTGAATAATTTTCTGTTTTCGGGTCTAAGCTGTCTCGGTGTTCTGTCAAGATTAGAAATATTGATCGCTAAAGCCTCATAAATCGGATTTTTAAAACCCGACATTCTGTTATCAATGATATTGGTTTTTTCCCCGAAACTTTTAGAATATTTGTATTCTGCAGCTTTCTCCCAAAGAAACAGCTGGCTTTCGGTGGTCGCCTGAATAAGATCTTCTCCGATCAAAGAATCTTTTTTCTCTTTATCCGTTTGCTTAAGGTCTTTTTTATCAACTTTCGAAAGCGAGTCTTTTCTTACTGCCAAAAAGTTTTTATACGTATCCACAGAATCTTTATCTACGTCAATAGAAAACTTGGAATACGATTTAAAATTGTAGGAATCCAGCGATTTTGGTGAATTCTCTTTGGCTCTTTTGTTTACCTCATCTAAAATTCTCAATGCTCGCGGATCACTTTTATCCTGAATGACAATTTTGTCTATATTTCCCATCTTTTCAGACAAAGGCTGCATGGAAACTTCCATAGAAGGTTTTACATCCACGATTACATCCTGAAAATTACTGGCAAGAATTTCGACCTTTTTACATTTTGTTTTAAAAGATACACTGCCGTTGAAGTCGGTTTTCCCAAGAAGTGCATCGTCACAGTAAACGGCTGCATTGTGAATAGGCTTTTTGTCCGCTTTATTGAAAACTTTCACCTGATTCTGTGCAAAAAACACTACCGAAATAAACAAAAACAGGGAAGATAGATATTTTGTCATTAGTCTTTTTTATAGATAAGACAAAACTAAAAATAAGAAGGTTACAAAACGATAAGAAAAAATATAATCTTTTGTTAAAAATAAAATCAGCTGTACGCAAAGATGGTACAACTGATTTCTTATAATAACTTTATTGACGTTTTAAGTTTGTCTAAATATTCAAAGCTTTCTGATAGGCATTTTCCAATCCGTCAAGATTTTTTCCTCCTGCTGTTGCAAAACCAGGATTTCCGCCGCCGCCGCCTTGGATTTCCTTTGCTAAATCTTTTACGATAGCTCCTGCCTGATAATTTGCAGCCAGATCGTCTGAAACACCCACCGTAATCATTGGTTTTCCGTCTGCATCAGAAAGGATGATCGTTACTGAAGTCGGGATTTCTCTCTTCAACTGGAATACGATATCTTTTACAGAACCTGCATCAAGAGACGTTTTCTTTACCAAAAGCTGCTTATCGCCTTTTTGTTCATAAGCATTTTTCCAGTCGCCGATTTCTCCTTTTGCTTTTTCTTTCTTGAAAGCTTCCACTTCCGATTTTAAAGAAGCATTTTCTTCCATCAGCTTTTCAATCGAACGGATGAGGTCTTTGGATTTTAACAACTGAGAAAGTTCAGCTACCTGCTTTTCAAGATTTTTGAAATATTTTTCAGATTCGTCTCCGGAGATCGCTTCAATTCTTCTGATTCCTGCTGCTGCAGAACTTTCGGAAAGAATTTTAAAATGACCGATTTCGCTGGTGTTTCTTACATGAGTTCCTCCACAAAGTTCTTTCGAGCTTCCAAACTGGATCATTCTTACATTGTCTCCGTATTTTTCGCCAAACAAAGCCATTGCTCCCTTGTCTAAAGCCTCCTGAATCGGGATGCTTCTGAACTCCTGTAATGCAATACTTTCTTTGATTTTTGCATTCACTTTATTTTCAACCAAAGCCAGTTCTTCTTCCGTCATTTTGTTGAAATGAGAGAAGTCGAAACGCAGATAATCGGGACCTACGTAAGAACCTTTCTGTTCAACGTGCGTTCCAAGAACTTCTCTTAGCGCTTCATGCAGTAAGTGCGTTACCGAATGGTTTGCCTGAGAATTTTTTCTTTCTGCAGCATTTACTTTAGCATAGAAAACAGCTCCTGCATCTTTCGGAAGACCGTTAATTAATGAAATAATCAGTCCGTTTTCTTTTTTGGTTTCCAGAACCTCAAAACTTTCCGTGGCGTTTTCAAGAAGACCTTTATCTCCAACCTGTCCGCCGCCATCCGGATAGAAAGGCGTTTCGCTTAGAACCACCTGATAAAATTCTCCGTCTTTATTTTCTATTTTTCGGTATCTTGTAATGTAAGTTTCAGATTCTAATTGGTCGTAGCCTACAAAATTTTCTGCTTTTTCCTCAAGAATTACCCAGTCGTGGACTTTTTGTTCAGCACCACCTCTGGAACGCTCCTGTTGCTCTTTCTTTCTCGCTTCAAAACCTGCTTCATCAATCGTTAAGCCTTTTTCTTCAGCAATAATTCTCGTTAAATCATTCGGAAAGCCGTAAGTATCATATAATTCGAAAACTTCATCGCTTGGCAGCACTTTCAAATTGCTTTCAATGGTCTGCTGAATTAATTTTTCAACTCTTATCAGTCCGTTTTCAATTTTATTAAGAAAAGATTCCTCCTCGCTTTTGATCACTTCTGTAACCAAAGCTCCCTGTTTTTCAAGTTCAGGGAAGAATTTACCCATTTGCTCCTGAAGAACGGCAACCAATTTATAAAGGAAAGGTTCTTTCATGTCTAAGAATCTGTAAGAATAGGAAACCCCTCTTCTTAAAATTCTTCGGATAACGTAACCTGCACCTCCGCTTGAAGGCAATTGTCCGTCTGCAATGGCAAAAGAAACCGCTCTGATATGGTCTACCACAACACGAATCGCGATGTCTTTTTCGTCTTTTAAAATTCCGGTATATTTTTTTCCTGAAAGTTCTTCCACTTTAGCAATTAAAGGGGTAAAAACATCCGTATCATAATTGGAGGATTTTCCCTGAAGCGCCATACAAAGACGTTCGAAGCCCATTCCGGTATCAACATGTTGCGCAGGAAGTTTTTCCAAAGAACCATCAGCTTTTCTGTTGAATTCCATAAAAACGAGATTCCAAACTTCCACCACTTGAGGATGGTCATTGTTCACCAATTCAAGACCGGAAACTTTAGCTTTTTCTTCCGGAGTTCTTAAGTCAACATGAATTTCAGAACACGGTCCGCAAGGTCCGCTTGCACCCATTTCCCAGAAATTGTCCTTCTTGTTTCCGTTGATGATTCTGTCTTCAGAAATATGGGATTTCCAGAAATCGTAAGCATCCTGATCTCTTTCCAGATTTTCGGAAGCATCTCCTTCAAAAATGGTTACGTAAAGATTTTCTTTAGGAATTCCATACACTTCCGTCAGCAATTCCCAGGCAAAAGCAATAGCATCTTTTTTAAAATAATCACCAAAAGACCAGTTCCCCAACATTTCAAACATGGTGTGGTGATAGGTATCTCTACCTACGTCATCCAGATCATTGTGCTTTCCGGAAACTCTTAAACATTTCTGGGTATCGGCAATTCTTGGGGCTTTAGGTTCTTTGTAACCTAAAAAATAATCTTTAAACTGCGTCATTCCCGAGTTGGAAAACATAAGGGTAGGATCGTCTTTCAGCACAATAGGAGCCGAAGGAACGATAAGGTGTTCTTTACTTTTAAAATAATCTAAAAATTTTTGACGAATCTCTTGTGATGTCATAATACTATATATTGCTTTGCTTTTTACAAATTTGATAAGATGCAAATTTAATGTTTTTGAGTGATTTAGTTTTAAATATTTGATACTTTTGCTAAGATTTGTATAATAATCTGAAACATTTTCATGAGCTTTTTCCCGCTTTCCATTGCAATTCCTCATTGCGCGGCTCCGCTTTGCTCCGCCGCTTCACTGCGGGATTTTCATTGCAATCGGGGCTAAATCACGATTATAATTTTCACTATTTATCGAAGTTTAAAGTAAAATAGTTTTGCTCCTTTAGGAGCAGAATCTGTGTAGAAATAAGAATACGTCTATCAATCAATCCGTAGGATTGATATCTGTAATACGATAAATTTTCTAAAGATAGCATTCCTACGGAACGCCGAACTTCCTCCGAATATGATTTCTACACAGATAAAAACTCCATAGAGTTTTCTAACATTTTACTTTAAACTACTTTATCAGAATCGTGTTATTAGTGATAGGATTTGTGGCATTTGTGTTAAAGAAATAAGATAGTATTGCTTAGATACTTTCAGCAGGACAAATACAACGCACAAATTGATTGATGAAAACTTTGCAGTTTATGATTTAACTTTCTATATTCGTTTTTAACTGTAAAAATGTGCTGATTTTTTTATAAATTTAAATCAATGACAAAAAATGAAACCATTAAGAACTGGATCGATCAGTATTCCGGGCAGTTGCTGAGAAGAGCTGTTTATCTGCTGTCGGATAGAGTGGAGGCGGAGGACACTGTTCAGGAGGTTTTTATCTCTGCTTTTTCGTCATACGAATCTTTTGAAGGGAAAAGTCAGCCTTTAACGTGGTTAATGACAATTCTAAACAGAAAGGTTGCCGATTTTTACCGCAAAAAATACAAATCGGAACCACAGATAAGACTGGATCATTTTTTTGATGAAACAGGATCGTGGAAAAATGACGATGTGCTGAATGACTGGAATGCTGAAAATAAAGGAACAGAACTTTTAGATGATACAGAATTTAATACAACATTGGAGGATTGCCTGGAAGAATTGCCCGTTCGGTGGAAACTTCCCATGAAAATGTATTATCTTGAAGAAAAAAAAGCACCCGAAGTAAGTCAGGAACTGAATATTTCTACGACTAATCTTTGGAAGATTCTGCAGAGAGGCAGAATGCAGCTCAGAGAATGTCTGGAATTTAACTGGTTTGCTCAATTATAAATGCTTTTAAAATGTTAAAAAAACTAATCCATATCCTATTTTTACCATGCAGTGAAGCAACCATGCTCATGGAAAAAAGAAACGCAGGCAACATTTCTTCAAAAGAGAATCGAAAACTTTCCATGCATCTGAAAATCTGTAAATGGTGCAGAGCTTATAAAGAAAAGCTGGAAATTTTAGATGAAATTTTAAAAAGAAAACTTTTTAATGAAGAAAAAAGTAAAATTAATGATTCTGAAATTCAGGATTTTAAAGAAAAAATGATTAAAAAATTAGATATTTAAGAAATTTTTTGTCAGGATTTTGAAAACGTTCCGACTATACTTTTGAAAATAACAAAGTATTAACTCAAAATCTTAAAAAAATGAACGGAACTACACTTAAAATCGATAACAGAAACCTTGCCGGAAAAGCAGGGTATTACATCTCACTTTTCGGAGCTGCCATCATTCTGCTCTGGATCGGAATTTTCAAATTCACACCTACAGAAGCGAACGCGATAAAACCTTTGGTAGAAAACCATTTCCTTACTTTTTTCGTATATGATATTGTAAGCATTCAGGCAGTGTCTAATGCTATCGGAGTGATAGAAATTATCATTGCATTACTTTTAATTTTTAGTGTGAAATTTGCATCACTCAGAAAGTACGCCGCCATCGGAATGATCGTTACCTTCCTTACTACTTTAAGCTATTTATTTACAACTCCGGGAGTTTGGAAAATAGTGGACGGAGTTCCGGTAACAGACTTTTTCATCATAAAAGACCTGATGCTTTTAGGCTTTGGATTAATGATTTTAAATATAAAAAAATGAATAACAAGATAAAAATGAAAAACATACTAATTCTACTCAGTGTGGTACTGGGAATAGCAGTTTTTGCGACAAGCTGTGGAGATGCCAAGCAAAAATCCACAGACAATAAAAAAGAAAATGAGACCATTATGGACAATAAAAATGTAAAAGAAGTTTATTTTGCGGGAGGATGTTTCTGGGGAACCGAGCATTTTTTTCAGCAGGTTCGCGGAGTCGTAGGAACAGAGGTAGGCTATGCCAACGGAAATACAAAAAATCCTACATATGAGGAAGTGGTAAGCCACACCACGGGTTTTGCCGAAACCGTAAAAGTAAAATATGATCCTGAAGTAGTAGATTTAAAACTGTTAATCGATTTATATTTTAAAACCATAGACCCGACAAGCATTGATAAACAGGGAAATGACAGAGGAAACCAATACAGAACAGGAATTTATTCCACAGATAAAGAAACGGAAGCGATCGTAAAAGCTGAAGTGGCAAAACTGGCTAAAAATTACAGTAAACCTGTTGTGGTGGAAACTATTCCTTTAAAGAATTTCTATAAAGCGGAAGATTATCATCAGGATTATCTGGATAAAAATCCGGGAGGTTACTGCCACATTGAGCCGGGATTGTTTGAAATGGCAAGAAACGCCAATCCGCCCAAAAAAGAAACAAAGGGAACTAACGAAACCAAATATCAGAAGCAGGATAAAAAAGCTTTAAAAGAAAAACTGACTGCTGAACAGTATAACGTTACTCAGGAAAATGGTACGGAAAGAGCTTTCCAGAACGAATACTGGGATGAAACCAGAGAGGGAATTTATGTAGATATTACCACAGGAGAACCTTTGTTTATCTCCACCGATAAATTCGAATCCGGTTGTGGATGGCCAAGTTTTTCTAAACCGATTACCAAAAAATTAATCGAAGAGAAGTTAGACCGTTCTCACGGAATGACGAGAGTGGAGGTGAGAAGTAAAACAGGAGATGCGCATTTGGGGCACGTTTTCAATGATGGCCCTGCAGACAAAGGCGGACTTCGTTACTGTATCAATTCTGCTTCCCTGAAGTTTATTCCGAAAGCGGAAATGCAGGAAAAAGGTTACGGAGAATATATTTCTTTACTCGATAAAGATAAAAAGTAAGTGTTAAGTGAAGAGGTGATTGAAGGGGCTGTCGAAAGGCAGCCTTTTTATGTTTATACTTTAAATTGAGTACTCTGTTATTCAGAAATGAGTGGAACGAAGTGAAGAATCTATTGAAGTTTTAGCTGAAATCTTTCCTTAATGCTGAACATGGAAATATTCAGAAATAATAGAAAAGCAAATAAAATGTAGTAAGCTCCTTTTGGAAGTTCAGATACATTTTCAAAAACTGTTTGGAAATGTTGATTAAAGGCTAAAAACTTATCCATAAAAGTAGGTTCTTCAACTTCGTAAATCAAGTCATTGCACAAAAGATATTCGGATTCTTTTTCTTTAGTTGGTTCAACATAATAATGAACTGCAAAAATATTTCCGGTTTTCTCTGTATCTATAGCATACATATCATTTTTCGAAATGTGCATATCATTTAAAATGGAAATGAGATCTGCATAAGTATTTTTGTCAGAAAGAATAAATTCAATTCCGGAATTTTTCTCATTTCTTTTCTGCATTGCTTTGATTTCGGAAACAAAAAAATCCGAATTATTTTTGGCTTCATTTGGTGGAACGGCAATTTTCTTGTAATTCCAGTTTCTTAGTGGTTCAAAGGTAGCATTCTGATTATAATTGTCTTTTCTAAGTTTCGCAGGGAGTCCAAAATCAACTACATTATAAACTGTTTTATCAATATATGGATGAATGTAATACCAAAACAAAACAGGAATCAGCAAAGCACTGATCAGTCCCGGAAAATAATAGATCTTTTTCATGGTTATAATTTAATTTCATCTGAATGAAAATTTTAAGCCAAAAAACAAAAAAAGTGATCCGTAAAAACGAACCACTTAAAAAAATAATCTGAATATATTGTGTTGAATGTTTCAAAAAAATTACCAGTCCTTCTTTCTGAGAATCCAGTACGACCCGAAAATAAAAATCGCACACCAAACCAGACACGCAAATAAGCTTTCGGTAGGATAGTGGAATTCATATTTTCCGCCAAAGATTTGCGCCGCTTTTAAACGCATCATCGGATTGGGAATAAGACTGGACATACTTTCCAGAGGAAAAAGATGACTGATGAAGAAATCGTCTTTCATAATCTTTAATCGTTCCGCTTCCTGTGTTCCTCTTACTTTTGAGAAAACTTCCACGGTAGACAAAATGCTTTCTGCAACCCATAAAACAAAGAATGCAAGAAAAACAAACACCGATTTTCTCAATAAAACCGAAAGAAACATCAGGAAACAGAAAAATGTAAACAGTTTCACAAAATAATTGCCAATAAAGAAAACCTCTTCAAAAACTTTTCCTGAATCTGTCGTATCGGAATACTGATATCCCAAAAACAAAGTAAGCGCAAATACAATAACCGTGGAAATAATCGTGAAAATGCTTATCGTTAACAATTTAGAGCTGATAAATTCCTTTCTGCTTAAACCGTCAATCGTGTTCTGCTTAAACATCCGGTTGCTGAATTCCTGCGAAATCGAAAAAACAATGATTAATCCTAAGAAAATCTTCAGCAAAGCCACAATCCATGTTGTGAAATTCCAGATTCCCGGAAAATTATAAATTCCCTGCTCTTTCAAATTAATCTTTCCTCCGAAAGCATCAAAATCCACCAGTCCGACGAAAAGCAAAGTAATAAGAATCGCAAAATATAAGATCGTAAAAACCTTAAACGGTCTGTAGTTCAGGTTTTTGTAATATTCTAGTTTTAGTAATTTCAGCATGATTATTTTGTGTTTTTTACAAGTTCAAGGAATTGAGATTCAAGAGACAGTTTTTTCTTCGTTAAATGAGACAGGAAAATCCCTTTTTCAGCCAGTTTCTGGTTCAGCGCCGAAGCCGAAATAGAAGCATCATCACGGATCTGTGCTTTCAGAATATCGCCTTCCGGATTTACCGCAGTAAACCACTGCAGCTCATTCAGTGCATTTAAAAGTAATGTATTGTTGTCTGCTTTCAATTCAAAATAACCATTATTGGCGGTCATTTCGTCCACCCTTCCGCAATAGATAGAATTTCCCTCCTTCAAAACAATTACATGACTGCATATCTTTTCAATTTCATCCAGAAGGTGACTCGCAATAATAATCGTAATGCCCTGTTTTGCAATATTATTGATGATATCTCTGATCTGGATAATTCCTTCAGGATCAAGACCGTTTGTAGGCTCATCCAGAATAAGAACCTCCGGATTGTTCAGCATCGCCGAAGCAATCGCAAGACGCTGTTTCATTCCCAGAGAATACGTTCGGAAAGGATCTTTTTTTCTTTCCAGAAGATTAACCGTTTTCAGCACTTCATCAATTCTGGAATAAGGTGTTCCTTTAATTTCGGCAACAATTTTAAGATTCGTCTCCGCATTCAGATAAGGATAAAAATTAGGCTGTTCTATAATCGCCCCGATTTTTTTCAGCGTATCCGGATCGGTTCCTTTCTTTCCAAACCAGTACCATTCTCCGCTTGTCGGGTTAATCGTAGAAAGCAGCATCCCGAAAGTGGTGGATTTTCCGCTTCCGTTCGGTCCTAAAAGTCCGTAAACATTCCCCTTTTCCACATCAAAGGAGATATTGTTTACCACGATTCTCTTGAATTTTTTAGTCAGATTCTTTACTGATAAAATTTTTTCCATGTAATTTGTTTTACATAGTAGTAGTGTATATAATTCACGTTTTGTTACAAATTATATCATCAATCCGTAAAATTTAATTTCTAAAAACATTAAATTTGATAGAATTAATAGGGAATTATGAAGTTAATTGAACTGGCAAAAGAACTTACCGTTTCAGCCGAAGCGATCAAACAGTTTATTCAGGATTTTGATCTTGAGCTCGTAGAATGCATAAGCACAAATTTTGAAGTAAAAGAAGATTTTGAAAAGTTTGCGCGCGAAAACATCGAATTTTTAAAACTTTACGAAAAAGATTTAGACAAAACAAAAACACTGGAACAGATTGCGGAAACCATCAATCAGCCCAAAGAAAAAATAGAAAAAGCCATTAAAGAAGCCGATCCGAATATTTTTGACAACGGTTTCTTCAAATCTTCCATTTCAAGCTACGGAATCGATAACAAACTGGGCGGAAATTATCAGTTTGTATACGATTACTTCGGGCATAAAACCAGCCTTCAAAAAAGAGATTTTATCGGTTACCGGGATCTGTTCTTCTATATTTCAGGCGCTCTGGAACCGTTTTTAAATCCGCAGCAGATTAAAGACTGGGGAATCAACAAACCTGCCGGAATTATTCTGTATGGTCCTCCCGGAAGCGGCAAGATTTTCTGGGCAAATAAAATTGCGGAAATTATAGGGTATCAATTTAAAGAAGTTAAAAAACATTACCTCGGAACCTCTTTTGTAGACGGAATTCAGACCAATTTCAATGATTTTCTGGTAACCATTATGAAAAAAGATAAAATTCTGCTGTTTCTGGAAGACTTTGATGAAATTATGATGGCAAGGAAAGCAGACAATAATGTCGCTTCCTGTAATCTGGAAACACAAGAACTTATTCTGCATTATATTTCGAAATTTGAGCAGGGAAATCTTTTAATGGTAGGTTCGGCAAATTCCGTTTCTGAAATTAATGAAGAAATTCTGGCTCCCGGAAGATTCGATGTCATGATTCCTGTTTTTCCGCCCAATCTTGCGGAAAGATCTGAAATCATTTTATATGCGATGACAAAAAATCTGGAGAAGGATTCTTTGCTGTTTAAGATTTTAAAAAACAACAAAGCCGATAAAATTCCTTTCTGGAATGAGGTTTCTTCACAAATGAAAGTATTCAGCAATACGATGCTCATCGATTTTACCCAAAGTCTGAAAAAAAGAATTAAAAATGAATATCAGAAAACACGGAACGAAAATTTAAAGATCGATCAGAAACTTTTAAAAGGGGCTTTAAGAGATGCAGCAGCGAAACTGACGGAAGAATATCTGGATCAGATTGCGAGATTTTTAGCAGATGCGATCATCAATAATTTCGATCAGTTCCAGCAGAGAATTCAGAATCTTAAAAAAGAACTGGATACTTACAAAGCAGTTGAAGAACCAAGAAGAATCATCGGATTTCATCATAACGGCGAAGAAGAGGGAAGTCAGGGATAGAAAGGTGAATTCTCTTTGTTTGTGAATTTTGCGTTGCAAGTCAACTATCAATTTTTATAATATTATGACTCAGAATGGAAAAAAAAATTCACAAGCGAAGAGAATTGACTATTCACAATTTACCATAAAAATAACTTTATGAACAGCATCTGGGAACTTGAAACTTTTTACAGAAAACGCGAGGTTATTATTATCGGAGCCGGTTTTACGGGACTTTGGACGGCAATCTCCATTAAAGAAAAATATCCCGAAAAATCTGTTTTGATCATTGAACGAAATTCTGTTCCGATGGGCGCTTCCACGAGAAATGCAGGATTTGCGTGTTTTGGAAGTTTAACGGAAATAATTGCCGATTCTGAAAAAATGGGCTGGAAAAAAACATTAGACCTTGTAAAGATGAGGTTTGACGGTTTGCAGAAAATTCAGTATTATTTTAAAAATTCGGAAATAGATTTTGATCTGAATGGCGGTTTTGAAATTCTTAACCATGATGAGCCTTTACAAAAGTTGGATGAAGTGAATCAAAAGCTGAAATCCATTACCAATATTGAAGAAACCTATTTTTTAAGCCAGTATAAAATTCAGGAATTCGGTTTGGGAAAATCTCAACATCTGATTGAAAATCCGTGTGAAGGAAGTCTTCATTCCGGGAAACTCCTTCAAAAATTACTGGAAAAGTGTCACGAATTAAAAGTTGAATTTCTTTTCGGAACAGAAGCTGAAAATATCACGGAACATTCAGATGAAATTGAAGTTCATCTTTCAAAAAATCTTTCTGTGAAGGCAGATCAGTTAATTCACTGTACGAATGCTTTTGCTTCAAGATTTTTAGACAAGGAAGAAATTATTCCGGCTCGAGGACAGATTATTTTAACGGAACCGATTGAACATCTGAAATTAAAAGGGACATTTCATTATGATGAAGGTTTTTACTATTTCAGAAATCTCGGAAACCGAATTTTATTGGGAGGCGGGAGAAATCAGGATTTTAAAACAGAAGAAACCACATCTTTTGAAACCACCGAATTTTTGCAGAATCATCTTGAAAATTTTTTGAAAGAAGTCATTTTACCCAATCAGCATGTTGAAATCGCTCATCGCTGGTCAGGAATTATGGCAATGGGAACCGAAAAAACACCGATTGTAAAACAACTTTCAGAAAGACAGTTTTGCGCAGTCCGCCTTTCGGGAATGGGCGTTGCATTGGCTCCGAAAATCGGGGAGATCGTAGCGGAAATGATTTAATTTCAGTCACATTAGTTTTTATTACTTTAAAATAAAAGACAAGTAGGAAGAAAATCAAAGATTTTCAGAAACTAATGTGTTCTTCTCTACAATACGAAAGAATTAAAATCTTATGTGACTGATGTGTTTAAATTTAGAATTAACTAAGAATACCAATAGATAAGCTGAAGGTATATTTCAGCAGGAATCTGTACTAATTCGTGAAATCTGCGGGACAAAAATTTGCACTCATAATTTTATCCGTATTTTTGCAAAAAATAAACAATCGTGATTAACAGCGACCAGATAAAAGAAATTCAGTCAAGAATTGATGATTTACATAAATATCTTCAGATCGATAAAAAGAAGATAGAAATTTCTAATGATGATGAAAAAACAGCAGCTCCTGAATTTTGGGACAATCCTAAAGAAGCTGAAGGATTTCTGAAACAGCTCCGTTCCAAAAAGAAATGGGTGGAAGCGTATGACGAAATCAATACCCAGTTTGAAGATTTACAGGTTTTGGCAGAATTTGCCAAAGAAGATCCGGATTCTGAGAAAGAACTGGACGAAACCTTCCCTCAACTGGTTGAAAAAATCGAAGACCTTGAGTTCAAAAATATGCTTTCCAATGAAGGAGATGAGCTTTCTGCCGTTTTACAGATTACAGCCGGAGCAGGAGGAACAG
This sequence comes from Chryseobacterium sp. HMWF035, assembly GCF_003094695.1. Taxonomy (NCBI): domain Bacteria; kingdom Pseudomonadati; phylum Bacteroidota; class Flavobacteriia; order Flavobacteriales; family Weeksellaceae; genus Chryseobacterium; species Chryseobacterium sp. HMWF035. Next base: position 57,789 of record NZ_QEHP01000050.1, read on the forward strand.
AAAGCTGCGACTGGGCTTCGATGTTGATGAGAATGTACACCATGTGGTCGGAAAAACAGGGCTATAAGATCCGTGAACTGAACTTTCAGGAAGGGGATGTTGCCGGAGTAAAGACCGTAACGCTTGAAATTGAAGGTGAATTTGCATTCGGCTATTTAAGAGGAGAAAACGGAGTTCACCGTCTTGTAAGAATTTCGCCTTTCGATTCCAATGCCAAGCGTCATACGAGTTTCGTTTCGGTGTATGTGTATCCTTTGGTGGATGATACCATTGAAATCAACATCAATCCTGCAGATATTTCATTCGAAACCATGAGATCTTCCGGAGCAGGAGGTCAGAACGTAAACAAGGTAGAAACGGCGGTGCGTCTTCGTCACGCACCTACAGGAATCATCATTGAAAACTCAGAATCGCGTTCCCAGCTTCAGAATAAGGAAAAAGCAATGCAGTTGCTTCGTTCGCGATTATATGAAATGGAACTGGAAGAGCGTATGAAAGCCCGTAACGAGATCGAAGCCAATAAAATGAAGATCGAGTGGGGAAGCCAGATCCGAAACTACGTTATGCACCCTTATAAACTGGTAAAAGATGTGCGTTCCGGATACGAAACTTCGGATGTGGATTCTGTAATGAACGGAAACATCACTCCGTTCCTGAAAGCTTTCCTGATGGCGGATGGAACGGCGGTTTCAGATGATGATATGGAATTGTAACAGGATGTTTAAATTTCGTTAAAATCTTATAATAAATTTTCGATTGACGTTTATTAATCCTATTTTTGCTACTTATCAAAATGTATGGAAGATTTCAATAGCTGGAAAGATTTATTAAACCCTGAGTTTTATATCAAGCTTGGAGGATTTTGGCTCATTCTGTTTATCATTTTCGCCGAAACAGGTCTTTTTGTAGGATTTTTTTTGCCGGGCGATTCATTGCTTTTCGTTTCGGGAATTTATTCAATTGATATCATCAGAGAGACTTTCGGCTCCACAGGGAGCGATTTTCTTGATACATTTATTTTAGCGGCATCTGTAGCTTTAGCGGCAATTGTTGGAAATGAAGTAGGCTATTATTTCGGAAGAAAAACAGGTTCTGCTCTGTATAAAAAGCAGGATACATGGTTGTTTAAAAAGAAATATCTTTATCAGGCTCATGATTTTTTCGAGAAAAACGGAGCTTTGGCAATCATTATGGCGAGATTTTTACCGGTGGTAAGAACATTCACCCCGATCGTTGCAGGAATTGTAAAGATGGATAAAAAGGCATTCTTAAGAGATAATATCATCGGAGCGGTGCTTTGGTCGTTTTTATTGATTTTTGCAGGACATTATCTGGATAAATTATTCATCGATCAGTTTGGAATCGATCTTAAGAAAAAATTAGAACTGATTATTATTGTGATTGTTCTGATAACAACAGTTCCGGTTATTATCAAATTTTTATTCGGCAAGAAACAGGATTTCTCCAAATATGAAAATCATAATTTTGATGAAGACGAAAAATAAAAAAGTACTTTTAAAATAGATCTAACCCGTTCGTTTGAGCGGGTTATTTTTTGCGATATAGTGTAAGATTCATCCTTCTTGGCAAATACAGAAGCGCGAAAAGCCAACCTCAAAATACAAACTCTGATTTCAGAAACTAATCCTTAATCCATTCTAAAATATTGGGATAAATAATGCTGTCTCTTTTCTTTCTGCTAAAAAATCTCGGCACATGACCTGTATTTTCCATAAAAATGAACTTATGAGGGATATTTTGAGCCGTTAAAGCAGAATCTAAAGCAATACCCTGTTTCGGGCTGACTAAGAAATCCTGGTTTCCCTGAAAATGAAGGGTCGGAACATTCGAAATATGGGCAATCGGACTGGCTTTTTTAAATTCTTCCGATAAATTTTTTCGCATAAATTTCGTTCCCACCACTTTTTGGATGGTTGGTGAAGAATATTTGGAGTAAAATGAATTGAGATATTCCGGAGAATAAAAATCTGTCGGTCCGCTTAAGGAGATGATTTTTTTAATTTTATCAGGATTTTGATAGCCATACAGCAAAGCAAGATGACCTCCCGCACTTTCTCCCAAAAGGATATAATTGTTGGGTTGAAGCTCCGCTTTCTGTGCCAGTTCGTTGAATTTGGCAATCACCGAGTTGATGTCTTCAAGCTGTTCCCGGTACGTGATTTTTTTTGATTTAGAAACCAGCCGGTAATTCATATTAATACTCGGAATATTATTTTTAAAAAGCATTTTCTGAATCTGGATCATGTGTTCTTTTTTGCCCAAAGTCCATGCTCCGCCATGAATTAATAAGACAACCGGAGAATTTTCAGGATAATCTGAAGGAAGAAAAATGTCTGCTTTCTGCCTTTTATGTTCGCCATATTTCAGATTGTAAATTTTCTGTTCGTTATTCGTTCCCACCCAGACTTTAAATTTTCTCGTATTGCATGAAGTCAGAATAAAGCCAATTAACCCTAAAACAAAGAAATGATAACGAAGAATCAGCTTTTTCATAGAATAAATGTACAGAAAATTAAAATTTAAAAATTAATAATGGCAGAAATTTTTATTTTTTTATCATGAGTTCCATTCCATATATCCGAAAAGAAAATGGTTGTTTTCACACAATAAAGTTTTTCCTCCCGAAGCAAATAAACTTTCTCCCCGATACCATGTTTCGTAAATAATTTCTTCAGGAGAATATTCTTTACTGCATATTTTACAAAAAATTGAATGAAAATCTTTGCGAATCATTACTTTAATTGAAAAAGATTGTACATATTCATTTTTTTCTGCAAAATCAATATCTTTTTCTGCTGCCAAAAGTAATTTCCTTAAACGATTGATATTTTGATATTCAATATGTCTTGGGGCATCTTGAGGTAATTTTTTGCAATACTTATGATAGATTTCTATTTCATCATCATAAACTTCTATCAGCTTTTCAGTTTCAATCTTCACTTTTGAGACGATCTCATTGTTACTGTTTTTTACATCGAAGGTATAATATATCATGGTAATATTTTGATTTTAAAGGCTAAAATTAGAATTCGCCTTGTAAGTTTCATGGTATTTTTTGATGATTATTACGAATATACAAATTATGAGGAATACAATTTGATATACAGATTTTAAAATAATTAATCTTGATTAACTAAGCGATAAATAAGTTTAAATAAAGCTCGGTCAGTCATGTGAAAAACCGAATTAAATAATTATTTTTGCCCTTTAACAAACATTAAAAAAATATTAAAATTTTATGGCATCTGGTTTTTTTGCGATCTTGGATGATATTGCTGCATTAATGGATGATGTGGCGGTTACAAGTAAAATAGCAACTCAGAAAACAGCTGGAATCTTAGGCGACGATCTTGCTGTAAACGCTGAAAAAGCGACTGGTTTTCTTTCGTCCAGAGAACTTCCTGTTTTGTGGGCAATCACAAAAGGATCATTCATTAATAAGCTCATCATTCTTCCGATTGTTTTCGTACTGAACTGGCTTTATCCGCCTGCGATTAATTATGTTTTAATTTTAGGAGGTTTATATCTTGCTTTTGAAGGCGTGGAAAAGATTATAGAGTTTCTGTTTCACAGGGATAAAAAAGGGCATGAAGTGGTAGAAGAAGTGGAGGAGAAGAATACCAATTCTGAAGAAACGGAAAAGGCAAAGATCAAGTCTGCAATTACTACAGATTTTATTCTGTCTATTGAAATTGTAATTATTGCTTTGGGAACAGTGCTGGAAGAAAGCCATCCCTTTATTACCCAGATTTTGGTAACCTCATTGGTTGCTTTTATTGCGACTGTAGGTGTTTACGGAATTGTAGCTTTAATTGTAAGAATGGATGATGCAGGCTTTAAGCTGATCAGAAAAAGTAACGATAAAGGAATTATCGGAAAACTGGGACATCTTCTTGTAAAAGCACTTCCAATAGTTATAAAAGCTTTGGGAGTGATCGGAACGATTGCCCTGATTATGGTTGCCGGAGGAATTTTTGCACACCGAATAGAATATTTCCACCATATTCTACCATCATGGTCTTCAGATAAAATACTTACGGTTCTTAAAGAAGTGATTCTGGGACTTGCAGGAGGATTGCTTGCCGTGGCTGTTTTCACCATTGGAAAAGCTTTATTTTCTTTAGTAAAACGCGCATAGAAAATTGATCAATAATAGTAAAAATTCGCGGCTTCATAGAAGCCGCGAATTTTTTATTTCGAAGACATAAACTATATCCTTTTTATTTAGTTCAGATCATAATTCATGATCACCAGTCGCAGGATAAAATGTACATAATCCTGGTCTGCATTTTTTCTGTTGATCAGATGGTTTTTATATTCATAGGATTTCAGGACAGAAAGCAGTTGTCTGTAAGTCTCCAGATCTTCGTTTTTGATCTTTACCCTCATATTTCCGTCTCTTCTTTCTACGATTTTGTCATCCAGCGTTCTTACTTTAAATAAAACCTCGCATGATTTTTTAGCAGGTCCGAAATATCTCTCAACAATATTAATTTTGAATGCATCAAAAGTAATCGTATTGAAAATAAGATTCGCCGTAGATTCTGGTGTATGGAGTTGAAGCTTGTAGTTCATGAGAAATTTTTACAATAAGTACAATATGTACAGGTTTTTTAATTTAAAGTAGTTTTAAAATTCAAAAAGAGACTTTTCAAAGAAAGCCTCTATAAATATAGTTAATTGAAAAGATCTTTCACCTTATCGAAGAAAGTTTTTTCTTTACCGGATGGTTCCGCAACCATTTCTCCGCTGTTCATTTGTTTTTCGAAGAAGTCTTTTTGATCTTTTGTCAGCTTTTGCGGGGTCCATACATTGATGTGGATAAACATATCACCTTTTCCGTAGCTGTCGATACTTGGAAGACCTTTTCCTGCTAATCTCAGAATTTTTCCGGATTGCGTTCCTGCATCCACCGTAATTTTCACTTTTCCGCCAACTGTTGGAACCTCTTTTTTCGTTCCCAAAGCCGCTTCAGCAAATGAAATATACAATTCCTGATGAAGATTATCTCCTTCTCTTTTAATTACTTTATCAATTTCCTCTTCGATAATTACCAGTAAATCTCCCGGAATACCTCCAAAAGGAGCATCATTACCTTTTCCTCTTACATTTAACTGGATACCGTCTCTTGCACCGGCTGGAATATTGATCGTAACTTCCTCTTCATCTTTAATCAATCCCTGAGCATTGGCTCCCGCCGGAATTTTATCTGCCACTTTTCCGATTCCCTGACACGTTCCGCAGGTTGTCTGAGTCTGCATCTGTCCGAACATCGTATTCATTACCTTAAGCTGTACACCGGAACCGTTACAGGTAGGGCAGGTTTTTGAAGTGGCACCTTCTGCCATCTTCATTTTCTTTACTTTAATGGTTTTCTGCGTTCCGTTCACCATTTCATCAAGATTCAGCTTAATTCTGATTCTTAAATTAGAACCTTTTACCTGTTGACGACCACCGCCGCCACCGCCAAATCCTCCGAAACCGCCACCGAAAATATCTCCAAACTGGCTGAAAATATCTTCCATGTTCATTCCGCCGCCGAAACCGCCTCCTCCGAAGCCTCCGTTTCCGCCCATTCCTGCGTGTCCGAACTGGTCGTATCGCGCACGCTTCTGTTCGTCGCTCAGAACTTCGTAAGCTTCTGCAGCTTCTTTAAATTTTTCTTCGGCTTCTTTATCGCCCGGATTTTTATCAGGGTGATATTTAATGGCCATTTTACGGTATGCTTTCTTTATTTCGTCGGCTGATGCAGATTTGCTGATCTCAAGAACCTCGTAATAATCTCTTTTTGACATCTTTATATGAGTAATTAGTAATGAATAATGAGTAATATCAAAAATTGCTTATTACCCATCACTTATTGCTTATGTTAATTTCCTGTAACTACTTTTGCAAAACGGATTACTTTCTCTCCTAAAGTGTATCCTGTTTCAATTACATCTACAATTTTTCCTTTTAAATCTTCTGACGGAGCAGGAATCTGAGTGATCGCTTCGTGGAAATCCACATTAAAGCTGTCTCCCGCTTTTACTTCCATTGCTTTCAGTCCTTTTTCTGTTAGTTTATTTTTGAATTTGTTGTAAATTAATTCAACACCTTGCAGATCAGCAGGATTTCCGTTCTTCGCAATTTCTTTAATTGCTCTTTCAAAATCGTCCAATACGCCAAGCATAGAAATCATCATATCCTGATTTGCATACTGGAAAAACTCCATTTTCTCTTTGCTCGTTCTTTTTTTATAATTTTCGAATTCTGCGTACAGTCTGATGTAACGATCCTTTTCTTCTGCCAAAAGTTCCTCTGCCGTAGGTTTTGCTGTCACATTTTCCTCAGTTGCCGCTTCGTTCTGAATATTCGTATCTTCTTGATTATTGATGCTTTCTTCGTTAATATCCTGATTTACCATAATTCAATCTTTATTTTCCTTTTTATTCACAAACATTCTGCCAAAGAAAAAAGCGTGACATTTCGTCAGATTTTGAGTATTTGTTGCAATTGAATAACGAGCGGCTAAAAACGTCTTTCCTCTGAAGGGGGACAGAAATTTGTAAAAATTTTTTGACGGGATGGTTTTAAATATTACTTAAAGTAAAGCTGTTTTTCTTGTTTTTAAGAAGCTGTTTCCCGCTTTCCGCACTCGCTATTTTCTGTATTTTGGCTGCGGCAGCGAAGCTGCCGCAGCCAAAATACAGAAAATGAGCTCAGACAAAGCTCCAATCGGGGCTAGAATTGAAGTCGTGTTTTAATTATTGGGAAATCTGTTATTTGAAAAATTTAACATCATTACAAACATCAGATTTGAAAAAATTAATAATTGTCCAAAATTTGTCATCATTGAAAAGCTTTGAGTTCTTGCTAAGTAGAGCGGCTTTGTGAACTTAAAATATACATGAGTCTTTAAAAAAAACTTTGAGGACTTTACGTCAAAGAATAAGTACGATCATTAATGAAGTATGTACAAAAAAAATTACGGTTACTTAATATAAAAAGAAAATAATTTTGGTACAGAACTATTTCCCAAAAAATGTCTGATACAGAAGATAAAGATTCAAAATGATAATAATAAATGAAATAATCCAGACACAGATTTTCAGGAAAGGTTTGTTGACGAATTCGCCCATTTTACCTTTATCACTCGTAAACATAACAAGCGGAACCACTGCAAAACTCAACTGCATCGAAAGGATAACCTGACTTAAAACCAATAAATCCGTAGTTCCTTCTTCGCCATAAAGAATAGCCACAATAAGAGCGGGAATTACAGCAATTAGTCTCGTGATCAGCCTTCTCAACCATGGTTTTAGTCTGATGTTCAGAAAACCTTCCATTACAATCTGTCCGGCAAGCGTTCCGGTAAGTGTAGAATTTTGTCCGGAAGCGAGAAGAGCAATCGCAAAAGCAATACTTGCCATTGAAGCTCCTAAAATCGGAGTCAGCATCTTATACGCATCATGAATATCAGCAACATTTTTATTCCCTGTAATATGGAAAGTTGCCGCTGCCAGAATAAGAATTGCAGCATTAATGAAAAATGCAAGCATTAACGAAACCGTACTGTCTAAAGTTGCAAATTTTATTGCCTCTTTTTTACCTTCTCGTGTACGCTCGTAATCCCGTGTCTGCACAATGCTGCTGTGCAAGTACAGATTATGAGGCATCACGGTAGCTCCCAAAATCCCGATCGCAATGTAAAGCATGGCGGGATTCTGAATGATTTCTTTTTGAGGAATCAAACCAGCTAAAAGTTCATTAACAGCAGGTTTAGAAATAACCAATTCATACACAAAACAGGCGAGAATAATAAAAATCAGTCCGCCGACAATACTTTCGATCCATCGGAAACCTTTTGACTGAAGGAGAAGAATGAAAAGAACATCAATAGTCGTAATGACAATTCCCCAGGTAAGAGGAATATGAAAAAGTAAATTTAATGCAATCGCAGAACCGATTACTTCAGCAAGATCACACGCTGCAATGGCAATTTCACAGAATATCCAAAGAATAAAATTGGTAGTGGGACTGAAATGATCTCTGCAAGCCTGCGCTAAGTCTCTTTCTGCTACCACACCTAATTTCACGGACAAATGCTGCAAAATCATTGCAAAAATATTCGAAATTAAAATTACAGAAAGCAGGGTATAGCCAAACTGCGCTCCTCCGGCAATATCTGTCGCCCAGTTTCCGGGATCCATATATCCTACGGCAACCATTAATCCGGGACCTGCAAACGCAAGGTATTTTCTCCAGAAACTTGCATTTTTAGGAACTTTCACCGAAGAATATACTTCAGATAATGAGTGGGAGGTTTTATCTTTTCGCCAGGCGCTTTTTAATTTCAGATTCATAAATGTTAGAAATGACTAACAAATATAATTAAATAAATAAAAACATACCGTATTTAAAAGAAAAAATCCCGAAAATTTAATTTCCGGGATTCTGATTTTTAAAAGTTTAAGACTATTTTGTAAATCTTACAGACATTTTTCTGTCGATTGCTCTTTCTGCATCAGATGCTTTGGCATCTACAGTTGCAAACTGACTTCCGTATCCGTCTGCTCCGGTCACCTGAGATCCAACTCCTTGTTTCTCCAACCATGATTTAATATAATTTGCTCTGTCTGCCGATAATTTCAGGTTCTTAGTTTCATCTCCTGTTTTATCGGTATAACCTCCGATTTTTATTTTTGCATCAGGATAAGCTTTTAATATAGCTACCAAATTCTGCAACTGTCCTTCAGAACCCGCTTCTAAGGCTGTAGAACTTCCTAATTTAAAGTTTACATGGTCAAAATTATACCACGTTTTTTTTAAAGCAGCATCATCTTTGGCATTTTGATAACCACCAGATTTTAAGAAAGTGATCATGTTGTCTTCCATTCCTCCTTTGTATCCTTTTAAGGCAACTCCGTTTAAGTCGATATTCTCATCAACTTTAGCACTTGCGGAATTCATTCCTGCAGTATCGGTTGTCATAGCTGCATTTATCGTATCTGTAGACACGGTATTAGAATCCTTCATTGTGGTTGTCGTCGTTGTCTCTTTTTTATCGCACTGTTTCCAAATAAAATAAGCAGCAGCCACTAAAAGTAATAATGGAAGCAACCATTTCCAGATAGAACCACCTCCTTCATTGTTGTTTCTTTCCGGGAAAGTTCCGTTAGGCGCTGTACTTCTTGTTACATCAATTTTTGGTTCTTCAGAAACCGTATTTTTAATGGTATCCTTATCATTATCAAACTTGTACCCTTTAGCCCAGTCCCAGTCGCCCATATTTAATGAAGCCAAAGAAAGTCCTGCGGGTAAAAGTGTTGAAATAATACCTTTCTGATCACTAAGTAAACTTGAAATTCCGTTTTTATCAAGATTGTTATCGGCAGCATATTTTCCTACAGATCCAATCGTTGCACCTGTCACCAGATTAAGCAGCGAATTTGAAGAATTGTTGCTGATTCCTGCATAGGTTGCGATTCCGTTTACGATTCCACTTAATTTATCACCAAAAATTAATGATAAAAGACTGGAAATGATAGAATTGTTTGATGATCCTCCCATCAGATTGCTTAAAATTCCATTGGAAGCAGCTCCCGAAATTGCATCTAAAACGGCAGGATTATCAGATTTGTTTGCTAAACCACCCACAACGGCAGGCAATAAACCTCCGATTGCTTTTGAAATAGCGGACTCACTTTCTCCGAACTGTGATGCAGCCTGAGATACTAAAGCCGGACCTAATTGTCCTTTAATTAAATCAATAACATTTAAAGACATAATAAATTTATTTTAAAGATTAATGTTGGGATAAATTTAAACAAAAAACAGTCCAAATGTTGATTTTTAAAAAAAATCTGCAAAAAATATTAAAATTTTTGCAGATTTAATAATTTATTATGTTAAGCTTTAATATGCTTTTGCGAATAAAACTCTTCTTTTAGATGGCTTTCCGGAGATCAGTGAAATTCCTTCTTCAATATCATCATCCAAAGGAATACATCTGATAGTAGCCTTGGTTTCATCCTTAATCTGCTCTTCTTCTTCAGCAGTTCCGTCCCAATGCGCATAAATGAATCCTCCTTTTTCTTCCAAAACCTTCTTGAATTCTTCATAAGTATCCACTTTCGTGATGTTATTTTTTCTGAATTCAAATGCTTTATTGTAAATATCCTGCTGAATGGTTTTCAGTAATTCTTCAATATAAGAATCTAAACCGTCAATAGAACGGACTTCTTTCGTTAAGTTGTCTCTTCTGGCAATTTCCACAGATCTGTTTTCAAGATCTCTTGGTCCCATTGCAATTCTTACAGGAACACCTTTCAGTTCATATTCCGCAAATTTCCATCCCGGTTTGTTCTGCGTATCATTGTCAAATTTCACAGAAATTCCTTTTGCTCTCAGTTTAGCCTGAATATCTAAAGCCACTTCGCTGATTTGCGCCAACTGTTCTTCTCCTTTAAAGATCGGAACAATCACAACCTGAATCGGAGCCAGAGTAGGAGGAAGTACCAATCCGAAATCATCAGAGTGCGTCATAATCAAAGCGCCCATCAAACGCGTTGAAGTTCCCCATGATGTTGCCCATGCGTGTTCGATTTTACCTTCTTTATTCGTGAATTTTACATCAAATGCTTTTGCGAAATTCTGTCCTAAAAAGTGAGATGTTCCCGCCTGTAAAGCTTTTCCGTCCTGCATCAATGCTTCAATACAATAGGTTTCGTCTGCTCCTGCAAATCTTTCGGAAGGCGTTTTCAAACCCTGAATTACAGGAATTGCCATAAAGTTTTCTGCAAAATCTGCATATACGTTATTCATTTTCTCAGCTTCTTCTATCGCTTCTTCTTTGGTAGCATGAGCAGTATGCCCTTCCTGCCATAAAAATTCTGCTGTTCTTAAGAAAAGACGTGTTCTCATTTCCCAACGGACAACATTCGCCCATTGGTTTATTAATATGGGTAAATCTCTGTAAGACTGGATCCAGTTTTTATAAGTATTCCAGATAATTGCTTCTGAAGTGGGACGAACGATAAGCTCTTCCTCCAGTTTAGCATCCGGATCTACAATAAGTTTTGAAGGATTGTCCGGATCTGTTTTTAATCTGTAATGGGTTACAACTGCACATTCTTTAGCAAAACCTTCTGCATTTTTTTCTTCAGCCTCAAACAGGCTTTTGGGCACAAAAAGCGGGAAATAAGCATTAACGTGACCTGTCTCCTTGAATTTTTTATCCATTTCATCACGCATTTTTTCCCAGATCGCATAGCCGTATGGTTTAATCACCATGCATCCTCGTACTCCTGAGTTTTCAGCTAAGTCGGCTTTTACCACCAACTCATTATACCATTTGCTGTAATCTTCGCTTCTTGAGGTTAATTTTGCCATTATTTTTTAAAATTTTTTTAACTTTTTTATGTTATTGTTATCTAAAAATAAAAATCTATTTTTGATAGATTTTTGTAACCGTATTTTGGTACATTTTTAGTACAGATTGCAAATATAATTTAAATTAAAAATTTTTACGTTATCATGAAAAGAAATATACATAAAAATTTGCTCGGAATGTTAAAATCCAAAGGGATTCTGGCAATATCAGGCGGATTGTTACTTGTGTCTTGCGGCGCTCAGATGGGTGGCTACAGCGAGACAGATGGCGTTTATTACGACCCGAATAAAGATACGCTACCTGAAGGCGTAATCATCAGCGACAGAGGAAACAGAGTCGGAGAAGATTACAATTATTATCAGGATGATTCCAACGTGATTCAGAATGCTGAGGCCAATGCTAAAGAAGGAAGATACAGTGATTGGAATAACTATAACTGGAATACTACAGCTACAGATTCAGACTGGGGAAGCTATGCAGGAAGCCAGACCAACTATTACGACAATTCATGGGGATGGGGTTCTCCTTGGGGTTGGGGCGGATGGTATGGCGGCTATAATCCTTATTGGGGATATGGCGGATACGGAGGCTGGAATCTCGGACTTTCCTGGGGTTGGGGCGGCTCATGGGGATGGGGCTCCGGCTGGAACATGGGATGGGGATATTCTCCATAC
>NZ_QEHP01000051.1:0-11668 GCF_003094695.1 Chryseobacterium sp. HMWF035
CTTTATGACTGATCATTAAAAATATTCGCAAAGATACTAAAATTTTATTTTAAAAAATAATCAAAGTACAGAGATACAGTAATTTGATTCACCAATTGGGGATTGAAAATGAATTATTTTCAATGTTTACAGATGATTACGATGGGATACATATTTTTACATTCGAATGTTAAAATTATATTAAAATTTTTACAGGTTTAAAAAGTTCATTTTACAGCTTATGCAAAAATGGATTTATTTCTTCTTTAGCCGTATTATTTTCTAAGCTAAATGTTGCGTAATCTACTGTCCTAAATAAACAAAAATATAGGCAGATAAATATTTTGGCTGAAGATTAAGCGGTGTACCGGATCCTCCTGTAAAAACCGAGAATGTATGGGTATGTGCTCCTGCCGATGAGGTGGTAGAAGTAGTAGAATCATTATCCACAACCGTTTTGGTACTTCCTGCCTCAACACTGTTTACCGTTCCGCTGGCTCTGTCGTTATAAGTGTGGTTATGAGCTCCGGTGCTTGAAGTTGTTGCATTATAAGTAACATTCGGAAGGTTTGCCTGTGTAAGTACAACTGATGTGTTTCCACCCGCGGCTCCTAAGGTCTCAGAAGCTGATTTTGCTTTCAGATATCTGTCTGCACTGTTGGGAAGTGATGATGAAAAACCTAATGAGGATGCAGCAGATTGCGCAGAAACAGATAAGGTGGAAATTGCTCTTCCGTCCAGAAGATACCATCCGTCATGATCGGTTACCACACTGCTGTATTTTATATCTCCTACAGTAGGAGTCTGTACTTCCATTTTATTCCATGATGTTCCGTCATTGTAATAAATTCCCGGGGTTACACTTGTAAGAGTGGTTGCTGTGGAAGTATTGGTGTTATAAACCGTCATTCCTGCAATATGACCCGGTAACGGACTCGGATTGTCTGTTGTTACCAGTGAGACTTTCGGCATCAAAAGGCCTTTATTGTTATTTTGAGAATAAAGTTCAAGCTGTGCATTGGGATTCGGGGTTGGATTGCCGGAGGTTCCGTTGGTGATTAAAACCTGGGCATCAGAAGAAGAAGCGACAGAAGTCAGTATGACAGCGAAAATTAATTTTTTCATTATTTAAAATTATTTGTGTTATTTTCCGAGATAAATAAAATACTGTACAACCAAATGTTTTGGATATTGCGTGATCGGCGTATTCGTTCCACCACTCGCAACAGAAATAGTATGACTGTGATCTCCTGCGGCTGCGGTAGTCCTTGTTTCCGTATCAATTGTTCTTGTAGTATTGATGCTTCCCGCATTATAGTTCCAGTAGTTGACTCCTCGATTGGTATAGCTGTGAGTATGCGCTCCTGAAGATGCCGTAGTTCCTGTAATATTTACATTGGGAAGATTAGCCTGTGCAATGGAATAAGAATTGCTTCCTCCCGTTGCAGCGATGGCTTCGGATGTATTTTTGCCCTTTAAAATTCGGTCATTTGAACTAGGAAGGGTAGTGCTGAAGCCTAAAGCGACCGCATTGGTCTGGCTTACTGCCGGTAAAGTAGAAACAGTACGTCCGTTCAGCAGATACCATCCGTCATGATCTGCAGTTGCCATGCTGGATTTTATATCTCCTACTTTAGGAAGATCATTGTTGGTAGACATCAGTACCCACTTTGTTCCGTCGTTGTAATATAATCCCGGAATTACATTATTGGGAGCTGTTCCGGCAGTTGCTGTATTGTAAACCCACATTCCTTCTACATTGCTTCCAAAAGGGGTAGCAGAGATTGTTGATGTTAAGGCTACGCTATTCATAAGAAGACCTTTATTGGTACTGCTCAGCTCTAAAACAGCAGAGCTGGAAGGATTATTTATTCCTATTCCAACTTGTGCTTTATGAGCGGTGAAAAAAAATAATGCGATATAAGGGTATAAAAATTTAGCTTTCATATTAACTTCCTAGATAAATAAATACATTAGTAACGATGTTGTTTGGCTGTAAAGCTACAGGCTGGCTGCTTCCCAGCGTAAAACTTAATGTGTGGGTATGATTGCCATCTGTAGTCGTGGTATCATTTACACTGGAATTATCAGAAATCGGATTGTTGGTTCCTGATACGACACCGTTTGTTGTAGAATTTAAAGGATTGTCTGTATACGTATGCGTATGATTTCCTGTAGTATTGGTTACTCCTGTGAAATTCACATTGGGTAAATTAGCCTGCGTTAAAGTAAAAGTATCGCTTCCCGATGCCGCTGCAAGATTGTCTGTTCCGCTTGTGTTTTTAAGAAAACGGTCCGTAGCATCAGGCAGATTGACAGTAAAGCCTAAAGCAGTTGCTCTTGCTCTGGGATTGGCAGATAAAGTACTTATCGCTCTGCCGTTAAGAAGATACCATCCCTTATGATCAGCGGTTTGAAATCCGTTTTTAATGTCTCCTACTTTGGGTGTTTTTGTGGATAATTTTACCCAGCCTGTTCCTGTATTGTAATATAATCCGGGAGTAACGTTGTTAGGAGAAGTTCCTGCCGTCGCGGTGTTGTACACAATCATTCCCGAAACATGAGCACTCATCGGAGCCGCTAATGTGGTGGACTGAAGAGCAATTCTGGTAAGCAGGAAACCTTTGTTGTTGGATGAATTTTCAAGTTGTAAAATACTTTCAGAATTAACTGTTCCGGAGGAATTTGAAATTTTTACCTGAGCATTAGACTGAAAAGAAGTGAATAGAATTAATACAATAATCCCATTCGCTTTAAAATATTTCCTCATAGCATTTGTTTGAAATAATTTTTGTGTTATTTTTTGCAAATGTATGAAAAAAATATATTTTACTGTCAATTGAAAATCAACGCTGTAATCAGGAATATTTATCTATAAAGAATAGTCTTTACATATTTCCTTTATTCATGGCAGATTATACAGCATATTTTATAACAGATTATGAATTTAATACAATATTAATTTTTTCTTAACATAAAAAAGCACGCTTAAAAAAGCGTGCGGGTGAATATGTAATGTTTATTATTTGAGAACCTTATGCTTCACAAGCCGTGCAGGTAACAAAATTTACCATCATTTCTTTAGAAACAGAAGAACTTCTTTGATAATAAAGGGTTTTTACGCCTTTTTTCCATGCTTCGATATAAAGATAGTTCACATCTTTTACCGGCATTGTAGAAGGGATCTGCAGATTCAGAGACTGCGCCTGATCAATGTATTGTTGTCTTTGGGCTGCCTGAGAAATAATCTCCATCGGAGAGATTTCCTTGAATGTTTTAAACACTGCTTTCTCTTCATCCGTTAACTCCTTCAAATGTTGTACCGAACCGTGATTCAACATGATCGTTCTCCACGTTTCTTCGTTATCAAGCCCTTTTTCCTCCAGTAATTTTGCAAGATATTTATTCTTACGCATGAAGTTTCCTTTCGCAAGACCTGCTTTATAATAATTCGAAGCAAACGGTTCGATTCCCGGAGAAGTCTGTCCTAAAATCGCCGAACTTGACGTTGTAGGCGCAATAGCCATGGTTGTCGTATTTCTTAATCCGTAACCTTTCAGCAATTCCGGCTCTCCGTAAATATTGGCAAGCTCTCTTGAAGCCTGTTCTGCCTGTTCTTTAATTCTTCTGAACGCTCTTGCATTAAATTGTGTAGCCTCAAAACTTTCAAAAGGAATCATGTTTTTCTGAAGGTAAGAATGATATCCTAAAACTCCTAAACCAAGCGCTCTGTGACGCATTGCGAAGTTTCTTGCGCCCTGAAGATAATAATTTCCTTCCGTTTTGTCGATAAATTCAGATAAAACAGCATCCAGAAAGTAGATCGCTAATTTCACCGCGTCTGTATCTTTCCATTCATCATACAATTCTAAGTTCATGGAAGATAAACAGCAGATGAAAGACTCTTCTCTTGTAGAAGGAAGCATGATTTCAGAACAAAGATTACTTGCATTTACAGTAAGTCCTAAGTCTTTGTAAACCTGTGGTTTATTTCTGTTAACGTTATCCGTAAAGAAAATATAAGGAAGCCCTTTTTGCTGGCGGCTTTCCAGTACTCTTGCCCAGACTTTACGCTTTTCCATATCGCCATCGATCATATCCTGCATCCAGTAATCCGGAACGCAAACTCCCGTAAATAAATTCTGGATCGGACTTCCGATGTCTTTGATGGACAAAAATTCTTCAATATCTCCGTGGTCGATGTCTAAATAAGCTGCAAAAGCCCCTCTTCTTACGCCACCCTGAGAAACAACGTCCATTGCTGTATCAAAAAGCTTCATGAAAGAAACCGCTCCCGAAGATTTTCCATTGTCGGTAACCGCAGTTCCTCTGTTACGAAGTTCCCCGAAATATCCTGAAGTTCCGCCTCCGATTTTGGTCTGCATGATGACTTCGCCCATTTTGTGGGTAATTCCCTCAATGCTGTCCGGAATGTGAACGTTGAAACACGAAATAGGAAGACCTCTCTGTGTTCCCATATTTGCCCAAACAGGAGATGAGAAACTGATCCATCCTTTCGTGATCATTTCCTTGAAAGCAGGCTGAAGTTCCGGCTTGTATAATCTTTTGGCAGCAGCAGTGGTAATCCTGTCGATGGCTCCGTCTACAGTTTCACCCTTTAGCAAATAACCTCTGTTCAGCATTTGCTCAGACTCTTCATTGAGCCACCATATGTTGTTGTTTTGTTCTTCCATTGTTGTTGTATATTTTCGAATTCCCGAGCGGTTTGAAGGCTCAGGAATTTTGTTTACTTATATTGATTGTAATTTTTTGTCATTCTGAGGAACGAAGAATCTTTTCAGTAATTTTTCTCTTCTGGTTATTCTTAATTATTTTAAATTTTAACCATTAAGATTTTGGTTTAGAATTTAAGACTATTAAGGAATTATTATTTTTAGATGCTTCGACAGGCTCAGCATGACATAACGCTAATACTATCTGTTTCGACGCTCGCTTCGCTCGCGCTTTTAATCAACTTAAAATTTAAAACAAATCGTTCGCAGTAATACTCTTATCGTGCTTTGTATAATCTACCGGTCTTTTAGCGAAGAAATCGTCCATAGAATTGGCGAAAACTTCCTCTTCGAACCAAACCATCGGTCTGTACTGTTCCGGAGTTACGTTGTATCTTGTTTTCATGTTGATCTTCTTTAAACTGTCGTCTACGCGGTATTTCATGAAGTTTAATAAATCTTCTTTAGAAACGTTGTCGATTTCACCCAGTTCAAAGATCCAGCTTAAAATATCACCTTCTCTTTCGATCGATTCATCAACCAAAGTATAAATATCTTCGATATCGCTGTCTGTTAAAAGATCTGGCTGTTCTTCTCTGATTTTGTTGATTAGGAAAATTCCTGCATTGGCATGGATCTGCTCATCTACGGAAGTCCATGCGATGATGTTGGAAACATTTTTCATAAACCCTTTAAATCTTGTGAAAGAAAGAATAATGGCAAATTGTGAGAAAAGAGAAACGTTTTCTACCAGAATACTGAAAAGCAACAATGCAGAAACATATTCTTTCGGCGTTGCGGAATTCGCGTGTCTTAAGGCATTTCCTAAAAATTCAATTCTGCTTTTTACGGCAGGAATTTCAACTACGTTAAGGAACTCATCGTTATATCCCAAAACTTCCAATAATCGGGAATACGCTTCCGAGTGACGGAATTCGCATTCTGCAAAAGTCGCTCCCAAACCATTCAGCTCAGGCTTTGGAAGGTGAGTGTACAGATTTCCCCAGAATGTCTTTACAGACACCTCAATCTGTGCAATGGCTAAAAGTGCATTTTTTACAGCGTGTTTTTCGTGCGGCTCCAACTGCGAATGAAAATCCTGAACATCTGCAGTAAAGTCCACTTCGGAATGTACCCAGAACGATTTGTTGATTGCCTCTACAAATTGAAGAACCTCAGGGTATTCAAATGGCTTGTAACTTACTCTTTTATCAAAAATTCCCATATTAAAAATGTCTTAAAAAATTAAAATAAATAGATCAATGTGGATAACGTTCAAAAAATAATCAATATTCTGATTTGGTGTAACTTATGTGTGAAAGTTATTAACCACGGAAGCGATTTATTTTTTGATCTGTGCAAGTACAAAGTTCGAAAAAAAGAACTGTAATAAAAAGGGCGAAACACTAATTCGTTGAGTTTTAGCCTTAAAAGTTTTCCACATTTACATGAAAGCCCCTTAAATATTGACTTACAAAGTATTATGTTAACAAAAACGTGATTATAGGCAGAATTTAATTAAACAAAAAAATAAAAAGTGCTTTGAATAAAGAGTTTATCTGTTAAACAATTAATTAAATAAAGATTTTTTCAATATTCGTAACAAATTAAAAATTCTGTCTACTTATTGGGTATAAAAAACATACACCGCTTAATGTTAGTAATTCAGGATTTACATAAATCATACGATACCGGAAAAAGTAAGCTGCACGTTCTCAAGGGAATTAATCTTACGATTTCCGAAGGCGAATTTGTATCCATCATGGGAAGTTCGGGTTCAGGGAAATCCACACTTCTTAATATTATTGGTATTCTCGATGAAAAAGATTCCGGAACGTATGAGCTGGACGGAGTTCCTATTGAACATCTGTCTGAAGTAAAAGCTGCCGAGTACAGAAGTAAGTTTCTGGGATTTATTTTCCAGTCCTTCAATCTTATCGGCTACAAAACAGCTTTAGATAATGTCGCACTTCCGTTGTATTATCAGAATGTTCCGCGAAAAGAGCGAAATCAGAAAGCCATGGAATATCTGGAAAAAGTAGGGTTGGCTCAGTGGGCAAATCATTTACCGAACGAGCTTTCCGGAGGACAGAAACAGAGAGTTGCCATCGCAAGAGCTTTGATTACCAATCCGAAAGTGGTTCTTGCCGATGAACCGACCGGAGCATTGGATTCCAAAACCACGCATGACATTATGAAACTGCTTCAGGATATTAATAATGAAGGAAGAACCATCATCGTAGTTACCCACGAACCCGATGTAGCAGCGCAGACAAAAAGAAATGTTATTCTCCGCGACGGAATTATTGAAAGTGATGAGTTTATTAAGCAGATTATCTTATAAGTGAATAGTGAAAGGTCAGTTTTGCTTCGCAAGTGAATTTTTTAGAGTGACAAAACTGATAATTGACATAAAAACAAACAACACAAATGAATACGAAAAAAAGAGAAAATGTTTTTAAATCTGAATCATTACAATCTTGATGCTTACAAATCCGCCAGAGAATTAAGGATTGAATGCTATAAAATTCTTCCTAAACTTCCGGAAAGCGAAAGGTTTAATTTAACAGATCAAATAAGAAGAGCTTCAACTTCAGTAGTCTTAAATATTACGGAAGGCTGTTCAAGAAAATCTGAATCGGAAAGAAAAAGATATTTCGAAATAGCAAGAGGATCTGTAATAGAATTAGACTCATGTTTTGATATGATTGTGGAAAGCAGTTATGCAAAAATTGAAGATCTTGACAAAATTGGAAAATTAATAAAGACATCATTTATATTATTAAGTGGAATGATTAAAAAGTGAATAATCAATTAAAAATTGACATAAAATAATTGACTTCGGAGAAAATTCACAGGGAAGCTATTCACTTTTACAAAGTAAAAAACAAAAAATATGTTCGATTTAGATCGTTGGCAGGAAATATTCAGTTCCATTCGCAGTAATGTATTGCGAACGGTACTTTCCGGCTTTACTGTGGCTTTGGGATTATTTATTTTCATTGTTCTTTTCGGAATCGGAACAGGGCTCCAAAATGCTTTTACACAGGGTTTTGCGAGAGATGCCCAGAACCTTATTTCCATTGTAACAGGAAAAACAACGATTGCTTACAACGGTCTGCAATCCGATCGTCTCGTTACAATGAATAATGATGACTACGATTTTCTGGTGAATGTTGATAAAGAAAAAGTAGGAAGCTCTACGCCGAGATATACCTCGAATTTGCTGGTAAAATATGGCAAAGAAAGCGGGAATTATCAGATTAACGGGGCAAAACCCGAAGAGCAGATCATCGAAAACCGAAAAATGCTGGAAGGTCGCTATCTTACCCCGACCGATCTGGAAAGAAAGCAGAACGTTGCCGTAATCGGAAGAATGGTGCAGCGTGACCTTATAAAAAACGGAAGCCCGGTTGGGAAAGAGCTAAATATCAACGGAACCATGTTTAAAGTGGTCGGGGTTTTCTCAGACGACGGCGGAGACTGGGACGAAAGACACATTACCGTGCCGATTACTACTTTGCAGCAAATGAAAAAAGGCTCAGACACCGTAAGCATCAATTATATTGCGTATAGCGATAAATTAACTCCGGAACAGGCAATTAAATATGGGGACGAATTAAAATCAAGACTGAAAGCCCGAAAAAATGTAGCTCCCGATGACGAAAACGGAATCAGAGTCTGGAACAACGCCCAGAATATGAACGACACTTTTGCTTTCATGGCAGTACTTACAGGAATTGTAGGTTTCATCGGATTGGGAACTTTGGCAGCAGGAATTATCGGGATCAGTAACATCATGGTGTACATCGTAAAAGAAAGAACCAAAGAAATAGGAGTCCGTAAAGCAATTGGTGCAAAACCAAAAAGCATCGTTGCGCTTATCGTTCAGGAAAGTGTGGTGATTACCGTAATTTCAGGATTAATAGGAGTGGGACTCGGCGTTCTGGCTTTATATTTAATCGGAGATAATCTGGAAGAATACTTCATTAAAAATCCGAGTGTAGGATGGGGACACATCATAGCCGCATTCATTGCACTGGTGTTTTCAGGACTAATTGCAGGATTCGTTCCCGCGTACAGAGCCTCAAAAATCAAACCTATTGAAGCATTGAGAACGGAATGATGAAAAAAAGTGAATGGTCAATAATGAATAGGGAATTTGCCTAGCAAGAGAATTTAATCTCAAAAAAATTGACTATGGATTCGCAGAGATTGACCATTGATAGTATTAAAGAAATTGACATTAAGAAATGAACATTATATTTAAAAAAGATACTTGGCAGGAAATTTATTATTCCTTGAGAAATAATAAGCTTCGTACCTTCCTTACCATGATTGGAGTAGGTTGGGGTATGTTTTTGTATGTAAGTTTGCTGGGTGCTGCAAAAGGGATGGAAAATGGTTTCGATAAGCTGTTTTCAGGTTTTGCCACCAATTCTATTTTCCTTTGGGCGCAGAATACATCCATTCCTTATGACGGTTTCCCGAAAGGAAGACAGATGCATCTTAAACTTTCGGATATCGATATTTTAAAAAGAAAAATCACCGACATTGATTATATATCGCCTCAGAACTCAAGAGGAAGCTTTACCGGAACACCCGGAGAATTAATGTCCAGAAATGGAAAAAGCGGAACCTATTCTTTAACGGGAGATTATCCGGTAGGAAATAAAATTTCAGAAAAAAAACTGATCTTCGGAAGATATCTCAACGATGCCGATATTTCCGGAAATAAAAATGTAGCGGTAATAGGAGAAGAGATTTACAAGAACTTTTTCGATTCCAAAAAGAACGAAAATCCTTTGGGGAAATCAATCAATATTAAAGGCATTTTTTTCAACGTAATCGGAGTATTCAGGATCAAAAAAAACGGAGGTTTTGAAAACGATCAGTCGGTTTTTATTCCACTTTCCACTTACACAAAAATGTACAATGCAGCAGATAACATTGATATGTTCGCGATTGTAAGCAAACCGAATGTAGATGTAAACTCTGTAGAAGAAAAAGTAAAACAGGAGCTTAAGGCCAAAAATAAAGTTTCGCCGGATGATACCAATGCCTTCGGAAGTTTTAATTTAGGTAAAGAATTTAAAAAACTGACGGGTTTCTTATCCGGAATGCAGTTGTTAACCATTATTGTAGGAACCTTAACCATTCTTGCCGGAGTTATTGCCATTTCCAACATTCTTTTAATTACGGTAAAAGAAAGAACCAAAGAAATCGGGATTCGAAGAGCTTTAGGAGCAAAACCTTCAGAAGTAAGAAACCAGATTCTTCTGGAAAGCGTTGTCATTACACTCTCTTCCGGATTGCTCGGCTTTATTTTCGGGATTTTTGTTCTGATGATTCTCGATATAGCCACAAAAGGACAGGATTCCTTCCCATTCTACAATCCTACAGTTAACTACGGAAACGTATTTGCTGCGATGGCAGTGATGGTGGTTTTAGGATTAATTATCGGAATGATTCCCGCGCAGAGAGCTGTTAAAATCAGACCAATTGAAGCTTTAAGAACCGAATAAAAATAATTTAAATAAAAAAATAAACTATATATGAAAAAGAAATTCACTTGGAAAAAAGCCATTTATATCATTTTGGGGCTTTTGTTTGCAGTGGCGCTGTTCTCGGGGATCGGGTATCTTGTAAAGTCCAATTCTAAAGAGAGTGAGGCTTTCCTTACCAGAAAACCGTCTGTTCAGAATATGGAAGATAAAGTGATGGCAACAGGAAAAATCGTTCCTAAAGAAGAAATTGAAATCAAACCCAATATTGCCGGAATTATAGATAAAATTTTGGTAGACGAAGGAGATAAAGTGGAAGTGGGGCAGCTAATTGCAACCGTAAGAATCGTTCCGAATCTTTCTGAGGTTAATAATGCACAGCAAAATGTTAATAATCAGCAACTTCAGATCAGTAATGCAAAACTGAATGTGGATAATATGCGCAAACAGTTTGAAATGCAGGAAAGACTTTACAAGCAGGGAGTCGCTTCCAAGCAGGAATTTCTGAATGCACAGCAGCAGTTGTATTCTACACAACAGGCTTTGAGAAACGCACAACAGCAATTAGTGACCGCTCAGAAAGCTTTGCAGATCGCAAAAACAGGATCTACCCCAGAATTACAAGGTTTGGCAACAACCCAGATCCGTTCAAAAGCTTCAGGAACCGTTCTTGAAGTACCCGTGAAAATGGGAAGCCAGGTTATCGAAGCCAACTCATTCAACGCCGGGACAACCATCTGTTCCATTGCAGATCTGAACTCTTTGATCTTTCAGGGAGAAATCGATGAAGCTCAGGCTGGAAAATTAAAGCAGGGGATGGATATGAATATCGTGATCGGTGCACTTCAGAACAAAACATTTCCGGGAAGATTAACCATGATTGCACCTAAAGGAAAAGATAACAGTGGTACAATTAAATTTCCTGTTGAAGGAGATGTTTTTAATCCCAATAACGAATACATCCGAGCTGGGTTTTCTGCCAACGGAGAAATTGTTCTGAACTCTCAGAAAAACGCTTTGCTTTTGGATGAATCTTTAGTACAGTACGAAAAGAAAAATGGAAAAGATCTTCCTTTCGTGGAAGTGAAGCAGAAAGAAGGTAAATTCAAGAAAGCGTATGTGAAGTTGGGAGCAAGTGATGGAATCAATGTTCAGATTTTATCAGGAATTGATAAAAATGCAGACGTAAAAGTTTGGAATCCTTCCGATAAAGACAAAGAAGAGCTAAAAGAAAAAGCTAAAAAATAGTAAACTGACACTATAAATTTTTTAAACTGTACATCCCGGGAAACTTTCTCGGGATTTTTTATTATTACTATTATATATAAAAGGATCGAGTCACTATCATCTATAAATTTTAAGCATAGCTAAACGCAGTCTGATGTAAGATGTATATATATAATACGTATTTTTCTCCATTTTACACTTTATGAGAATGCCTTAGGTTAAAAT